>CAYWFK010000033.1:0-30899 GCA_964457375.1 uncultured Anaerolineales bacterium | reverse complement strand
AGTTCCGTATCGGGTTGAACAAACCGGCATCGTCTTTGACGAGCATTCATTTTTACTATACAACGGATCCGAATGACACCGACCAGTACGTCGCTCAACAGGCGACAACCGGTTTGAGCCCGCAAGCCCATCCTGATTTAGGTTTCAACGTTTTTTTCCCGGCAAATCTGATGAATTTTTTCAAGCCCGAATTGCCGTATGTGCCCAATGAATATGATTTCCTGTGGGATACAAGCACTGTGACGCCGGGGGAATACACGATTTGTACGACACTCAGTGACGGATATAACACCAAAACCTATTGCAGTGAAGCCCCTGTTCAGGTGGTCAATCCGTAAAGAACTGTTGTGATGAGAATATGGATTGTGAAACCCGCACGTGTACTTACCGTGCGGGTTTTTTCATCTTGAGGGTATAATTGTCGACGGATAAATGCTTATGAAAATTGGTATCGACGCTACAGCTGTACCTCCCAAACCAATGGGTGCGGGACTTTATATACTTTATTTGATCCGTGAGCTGGCGGATTTGGAAAGTGACCATGTCTTTGTGGTTTTTGCTCAGGATTATCTAAAACCGTTTTTCGCGAATATTAACTCTCCGCATATCACTTTTCGCTGGGTGCATAGCATGCACCCGGCTGTGAGATTGCTTTGGGAGCAAACAGTTTTCCCCGGATTGATTCGGCGCGAAAAACTCGATTTGCTTCATTCTCCGCATTACACAATGCCGCTTTCCAAGCCTGTGCCTCAGATTGTTACTTATCATGATTTGATTTTCTTTTTGTATCCCGAAGTGCATACCAGAGAAAAGCGGGTATTTTTCCCGTGGATGATACGCCGAAGTGCCCGTAAGGCTGACTTGATAATCACTGATTCGGATTCTACGAAACGGGATGCCGCCAAATTGCTGGATATTCCTATGGGAAAAATGGTTACTGTTCCCTTGGGATATCAACCTGTTTTCGAGCCAATCGATGATGAGAAAAAACTGGCGGATGTGCGGGATGGTTATCACTTGCCGGACAAGTTTGTTTTGTATGTGGGTGCTATCGAACCGCGTAAACGGGTGCCTTTGCTGTTGAAGGCTTTTTCCCGTTTGGTGCGCAAGGGGTATCCTCATCATTTGGTCATCCCCGGAAAGCCTGGCTGGCTTGTCGGAGACCTTGGCCCGCTGATGGATGAATTGGCTGTTCGGGAGCGGGTTGCATTGCTGGGGTATGTGCCTTACGAAAAATTGCCTGCAATTTATAATCTCGCTGACTGTTTTGTTTATCCCTCGGTTTACGAAGGGTTCGGGTTGCCGCCGCTGGAAGCGATGGCGTGTGGTGTGCCTGTGATCACTTGTAATATTTCTTCGATGCCGGAGGTGGTGGGGGAAGCTGCAATCCTTGTTCCTCCGGATGATGAAGATGCGCTGGTTGATGCGATGGTGAACGTATTGGAAAATACATCCGTTCGGGAAACTTTGCGCGCCAAAGGTCTTGCCAGAGCCGGACAATTTTCATGGAAGAAAACAGCAATCGAAACGCTTGCACTTTATGAGAAGGTTCTTTCCCGGTCATGACTTCTCCTGAAATATCGATTTGTATCGTAAATTTCAACGCGAAAGAATATTTGCGCGCTTGTTTGTATTCGATCGAAACGAAAACCACACGAACATCTTACGAGTTGATCGTTGTCGATAATCATTCGCAGGATGGATCCGCGGAAATGCTGCGGGAAGAGTTCCCCGAGGTAACCCTGATTGAAAACGATGCCAATGAAGGTTTTTCCCGACCGATGAACAAGGCGTTGAAACGGGCGAGAGGTCGTTGTTATCTGCTATTGAATCCGGATACACTTTTTGAAAATGATGTGCCGGGTTTGCTGTCTGCCTATCTGGATAGCCATCCTGACGTGGGCATCGTCGGGCCTAAGGTGCTCAACCCGGACGGTACTCTTCAGGCTCCTTGCAAGCGGAGCGAGGCACGCCCGCGGGATGTGTTCATGTATTTTTCAGGGCTGGCGAAGCGTTTCCCCAAAGATCCCCGTTTTTCCGGATATACGCTGGCTTATCTGGATGAAGATGAAACCCACAACGTGGATGGCGTTTCCGGATCATGTATGCTTGTGCGTCGAACTCTGGCCGAGCAAATCGGGTATCTGGACGAAAGGTTTTTTGCGTACCAGGAGGATGCTGATTATTGCATTCGGGCGAGAAAGGCGGGGTGGAAAGTGGTTTATTATCCGGATGCGAAAATCATACATTT
This sequence comes from uncultured Anaerolineales bacterium, assembly GCA_964457375.1. Taxonomy (GTDB): domain Bacteria; phylum Chloroflexota; class Anaerolineae; order Anaerolineales; family UBA11858; genus G519. Next base: position 28,648 of record CAYWFK010000033.1, on the reverse strand, counting down.
CGGGGGCAAGGGCGGCTCGAAGGTCAAACCCGTTCAGTCGATTATTGCCTGGCATTATTCTTATTATCAGTACTATAAAAAGCATTTTGCTCCCGATTATTTCTTTCTGTTCAACGGTTTGTTTTATTCATTGATGGGGATGAAACTGGGCTGGGCTTTGGTGAAAAATATGCTTTTGGGAGTTCCCTTTGGCGGTTCACGGAAACCGGGATAGCCTCTTTCGCGCTGTCGAGGAGATGCGCTGCTTGTTTCACCAGGATTGACGGGATCGGGCAGAAAAGTTCTCTATTGTTGGCGCCGGTGTGTGTGATGATGAAAACATGGAAACTCGAAAATCTGATTGACTTCATGGCGCATGGATGGATGTGGGCTGTGTTGTCGATTGTTTTAGGCGGAATGCTGGGATGGGGTTTTAGCTATTTGACACCAGCGAAAGTGCTTGCAGAAAAGGATTTGTATTTTGGCCTGGATGCCTATCGTGCCGCTCAGGATCGCTATGTAACTGTGATTACCGAAAAGCCGGTTATCCAGCATTGGGATGATTACAAGAACTGGCAGATGGAACAGCTTGATGCAATTGCTTTCTCGGATGACGTAGTGCATCGGACCCTGGAACATCTCAGGTCAGAGGACGTTTATTGGAATGGTGTCTCTCAGCAGGAATTACGCTCCCGGCTGAGTGTTGGCTGGCGTAGTGCGGGGCTTTGGCATTTTCGTGCAATACATCAAGATACGCACTATGCCCGGCAAGCGGTGATTGCCTGGTCCGATGTCGTCATGGAAAATACCATCGACGCTGTCGGGCATGCCAAACAGGTGCGAGATACCGATGTGCAATTGCATTTGCTCGAAACCGGTCTTTTGGATGCAAAACAACGGCAAGATGCACTGATGGGGACGATGGAGAAACTAAACGCCATCGATGCCAAGCTTGCAAAGCAACATGACGGTGATTTGATGCCGGAAAAGGATGTTTGGGAACTTGACGCGGTTGTAACTTATGCGGCGGATTGGACGCCCGGCTGGCATAAACTGCTTAACGATTTTTCGGGTAATTCCCCGTCGATTCAGAAAACCCGGATGTGGATTGGTCGTGTGGAGGCATTGATTACTGTCGAGTTGGCCAGATTGCCGGAAAGTATATCCCGCATGGAGAAGGAACGGAAGACGTTGCGCCGAATTTATGAAAGCGAGGGAGAAAAGAGTATGGGGCTTTCCGCCAATTTGGTCGTAAAGCAGCTTACCAAGCCATCCCTGACCGTGCGCGATTTGCGGCCTACCGGTTTGCTGACGGTGATTGGCGGGCTGGCGGGTTTGCTGGTGTGGGGGCTTGCCGGCATCATGGTTTTCGGGCGTTCCGGTCGAGCCTGAGGCGATTCCTGATGCGTGTGAATAGCTATTTCGAGACGATCAAACGCTTGTTATTTGCGTTCTTCCTTTTGGCACTTCCGGTTACCAGTTTTCCGTTTTTACCGGCTGCGCTTGGGGGGGCTGCGCTGGTGAGACCGCTCTCGTTTTATCCGATGAGCCTGCTCCTTTTGTTCGGGGTACTCCCGATTTTGTTCAGGGAGAGATTGCCAAAAGAATTATTCCCTTTGATTGCTTTTGTTCTCTCTGCGGGAATTAGTACCTTGCTGGGAATCGTTTCCGGGATGGAGATTGTGCCGGAGGCTGCATTGTTCAGCCGCGGCTTGCGAACGTTTGTTTCTCTTTTTCTGGGGATTGGGGTGTATCTGACGATTACACTTCTCCCGCACACGAAAGAGGATCTCGAACGGGCAATCCGCTGGATGATCGGCGGATTTGCGGCTGCACTGGCGTGGGGAAGCCTGCAAATTGTTTATGTGCTTCACTTTTCGAAGAGTTATTTTCTTTTGATTAGTAAAATCCAGAAGTATTTCTCGATACGAAAGCTGTTTCACAAACGGATATCCGGTTTGACATTCGAACCGAACTGGTTTGCCGATCAATTAGTATTTCTTCTGATGCCGTGGCTGATTGCTTCGGTGCTGACTTCTCACACGGTCTTTCGCTGGCGCTGGAAACGTTTGACAGTCGAAACCATCCTGTTGTTATGGGCATCTGTTGTGCTGGTTTTTACGTATTCCAGAATCGGTTTGTTCTTGCTGATCATTCAGGTAATCATTGCCGTTTTGGTTTACCCAAACCGGGAAAAGAAAACCGGAAACACGGGGGACAGGAAGAAGAGATGGCTGAAAAGGGTGCTTGTTTTAATGGTGATTGTCCTTGTTTTAATGGCGATTGTTTTTCTTTTCGGACAAAAAAACAACTATTTTTCACGGTTGTGGAGTTACTGGTCAATCAAAGACAAGACGACGCTGGATTATTTTGAGTACATCGCTTTTTCACAGCGATTTGTTTACTGGAAGGCAGCATACAGAATGTTCGAGCGAAATCCACTTTTCGGAGTCGGGTTGGGGTATTTTACCTATCAGTTCCCCGCATATTTTCAGGACCGCCCCCTGTACCAGATCCCCGAATTGCTGCGAAAGTTCGTTCCTGAAGCCGGGCATAACCCGACGGTTACGGTGAAGAACTTCATGCTGAGGGTGCTTGCAGAAACCGGATTGGCAGGTGCGGCGTTTTTCAGTGTCTTTGTTCTGATGCTGGCAGGGAACATGCTGCTGATGCTCAAAGCGCAAGACGGCTTTCAGGTATATTGGGGGGTTGCCGGGTTGTTTGGATTGATAACCTTCGTGTTGATGACGACATCCTATGATTCGTTTGCAATTCCAAACATGTGGGTGGTCTTCGGTTTCATCAACGCCGGTTTCCGGGTGTGCCGGTCCGGCAGCGCGAGACAGCCTGCACGGCAGCTGCCGGACAACATGGAGACGTGATTTCTGAAATTACGGAGAACAACCGGGATTATCAGATAGCGGTTTACGGAAAACCGCCTGCACGATGTCTCCTTGTGCATTGTAAATCATAACCGCAAGCGCCTCATAATAATTATCTTTGGGACAGGCGAATACCAGTATATCCGAACCGTGTGGAAAATAGCCGGTTTTATTGTTTCCGGGAAGGATGACACCGGTGTTTTTTTGCCCGACAGTATAGAAGCTTATTCTGGGGAAGGGCTGCGGGTAAAAAGCAGGCCAGGTGCTGCCGGATTCACCCATACCGGCTCTGTGATAACGGGGGTATAGTGCTCGTCCGAGCCAGGATGTTCCTCCATTTTCAAGAAATGTATTGAGTATTGTGATTTGTTCGCGGGTAATCGCTTTTTGGGTACCGCGGTTAATTTGATTCAAGCGGGTTTCCAATAGTTGCGGGGGATAACGCGAAGGGACAATTTTATCGACAATGGGGAGAAGACTGCCAATTCCCAGAATCAGAAGTGCAAGGAGCAGGTTGGTTTTGGAAAACAGCCTCGTTTGGGTATTCTCGTGATTGACAGCCGGTGCAGGGCGGTTGGAAGGTGATGAAAAGGTTTCGTTTTGCAAAGCCGGAAACAGCCAAAAAGTGAGCTGTGCGATACCGATTGCAAAGAACAATGCTCCAACCCAGTCGATGGGTAAAATATATCGGCCGCCTGAATTGCGTACCAGGGCGTTGGTGGCATAATGCCCGGCAGCTGCCAGAATGGGGAAAATGCCAATCCACTTTTGACGGTGCCATGTGATGCTTAACCCGATTGCAACCAGCAGCAAATCGAGGAAAACAGGCAGAAAGGATTGTTTTGGTAGCGTACCATCCCATTTCAGCCAAAAGGGTAAACGGCGAACAAGCCCTTGTGCCGAGAAACCCTCATCGAGAAGGCGGGCAGTGTCGTGATGCCCGAGAAAAGCGATACTGCTGTCGAAAAAGCGGTTGGTCGAAGGCAGGTAGAGAACTGTCTGGATTGTGCTATTGGCAAAATGATTGAAGAAGAAACGGGCAACGTTCCCGGGTTTATGCAGGATATATTCATACACATCCTGAAACATGCGGTTAGTGAAATGAGTGAAACTTTCGCCTTCTTCGATATTTACGACCGGGGTGGACGCAGGGGTTTGAGCAGGTATCTGCGTGGCAGGAAGTGGTGTCGCAGCTGAAGTTGTTGCCTGTTTTGGTGTCTGTGTGGCGCTTTCCGGTTGCGGTGTTTGCAAATCACGGTAGCGTTTGGCGAATAAATCGGCGCGGTAATGTGGCGAATCGAGAAAAATTGTTCCGGTGAGTTGATAATTTCGCCAGATCCATGGTGAGAGCATCAGCAATACGCCGGCAGTGAAGAGCAGCATTGCCTTGAACCAGCGCTGCCATGTTCTTTTTAGCTGTAAAAAGGCTACCGGAATTAGTACCAGAAAAAAGATAACCAGCTCCGGGCGGATAAGCATGAAAACACCCAGTACACCGCCGGCAGCCAGGGGAACGGTCGTGTGTTTTTTTGGATTTTGCAGCCAGATGGTGACCATCAGGAAAAAGAGCACCACTCCGAGGGTGGCGGGCAAATCGGACATGAGCAGTTTTGCATGTGAATTGGTGATGATGTTCCCCAGGGAGATGGCGTTGGTTTCCCGAAAGATGACAAGCAAGGCAAGGAGAACGCCGGCAAGTCTGCTGTGAAGATGTTTGGCCAGCCAATATAATCCAATGGGGAGGAAAGCAAGCAAGGCAATTTGCATCCAGATAATCGGTACGTAATCAGTCCCGCCAATGCTGTGAAACAGGGTGAGAAGCAAAGCATACATCGGGCGGATGGCGAAAGGGCTGCCCCACGACTGGAAACCTTCCCCGACCATGGCGCTTTGTGCGGTGGTGTCGTAAACGCTGGCGTCGGAGTTGGGGTAGAACGCGTAGTTGGGTGGTCTTGGCGGTGCTGCAAACCAGCTCGGTTCGAGGGGGACTGACATCCATAAGTTGAAAGCAAGCACCCAGAGCATAATGCTGATGATGATATCTGTTGCCGTAAGGAATTTGTGAGCGCGTGCAGGTTTTTGCTTTATGGTGAGCAGTAATCCCAGCAACCCGCTGGAAAGTATCCAGGCGAGCAGAACCTGCCAGCCGAGAATCGGGTTTCCCAGTGCATACCAGCCTGCGCCGACATCGCTGGCGACCAATCCGACCCGTGTGACAGCAATCAATACCCAAATTGCAAGGAAAAGCGTGAATACCAGCGCTATCGTGCGAAATGTGCCGGAGTGTAAAATCTCACGGATTTTCATGGCGTCATCGCGATAGATTGGCAAAAGCAGGAGGATTTGGGCGGAGATGGCAGTGAAGAGTGTAACGATGGGGCGTAATCGAATGAAAATAGAAACCGTAAACGGCTCGGTGATTTCCGGTGAAAGCAAGATGAATTCAAGTCCGGAAAGGAAGACAACAAGAGACGCGATCAGTAACAAGCGCGTGGCGTGTTTTTTGTTGAGAAAACGATCGATAGCGGAAAGGGTTTTGTTCCGGAAAGAATGGTTATAGAAGAAAACAAGCAGGAGAATCAGACAGCATAAAGGGACGAACCCTGTCAGCAGGAGAAGGATGATGCGTTCCTGCGAGAAACCGACAATCAACCTGCCCTTGCCTTCCCCCGGAATTTTCATAAGCATTGAAAGCACAATGCTACCTTCGAAAACAATCAATAGAGAAAAAATTTTCAGAATGAACGCTTTTTTATTTAATTTCATTGTTGAATTTTTCCAAAAAATCGTTTAACGATTGAAAAATGTGATTTAATTGAGTTCCACTGAAAGTTATTATATCCTATCATTATGAAGCCGAATGGAGGCGCACCATTGAACAAAACACGGAACATTGTTCTGGCATTGATTGCATTGCTTGTGTTTTTATGTATATGTCTGGTGATTATCTGTGCCGGTTCATTCTTTTTGATTGACCAAAACGGGTTGTTATCGGATGTCTTGGCTGAAGCAACCCAAACGCCGGTTGTCATTCGTCCTAACGTAGTACCGACAAATGAAATGACAACCGATGATGTTGGCGAACAGGAAATGCCGACAATCGTTCCTTACACAGTGGCTACGGAGACATTACAAACGCTCGAAGATACCATTGTGCCGGTCAATGATTTGATTGATCTTGCAGAAAGGCTCAAAGGGAAAAAGAATATTCCCCTGACGGTTGCCCCGCCGGCTGTTCCCTACCAGGTCGGAACGGAGCAATCTTTTTGGCTTTCGAATCAGGATACAAACGAGAATTTTCAGGTAAATACAGTTTTGCAGTACGTAACCGACCATGTCTATTTTTGGGTCGAGGACGGGGTTTCTTATGACGCCAAAGACATGAAAAGACTGGTGGATACTTTCGAAAACAAGATTTATCCGAAAGACCGTGAATTTTTTGGGAGCGAATGGACTCCGGGGGTGGATGGAGATCCGCATATTTATATTCTGTATGTAAACGGCGTCGGGTCGTCAGTGGCAGGATATTTCTCGTCAGTCGATGAATATTCGAACATGGCGCATGCATATTCCAACCAGCATGAACTTTTTATTCTCAGTGCCGAACATACCGATTTGAGTGATGAATTCACTTATGGAGTTCTGGCGCATGAGTTTCAGCATATGATTCATTGGCACAACGACAGGAATGAAACAACCTGGATGAATGAAGGTTTTTCGGAACTGGCTTCCTTGTTGAATGGTTATGATGTCGGTGGCTTCGATGTGCTGTTTGCTATGAATCCTGATATGCAAGTGAACGTATGGCCTAACGACCCCGACCGTACAGCCCCTCATTACGGTGGCGCTTTCTTGTTCCTGACTTATTTCCTTGACAGGTTTGGTGAAGATGCCACCAAGGCGCTGGTCTCCAGCCCTGAAAACGGGTTGAAAAGTATCGATGATGTGCTGGATGAAATAGGTGCCGAAGATCCTTTGACGGGCAAGAAAATCCATGCGGATGATATTTTTATGGATTGGGCGACGACGTTGGCGGTTCATAACAAGGCGGTGATGGACGGGCGTTACTGGTACAACAACTATCCAAATTTCCCGAACATCGTTCCCGACGAAAAAATTAACCGTTGCCCGACAGATTATATGACGCATGATGTGCATCAATATGGCATCGATTACTATAAAATTACCTGTGAAGGCAAAAATATCCTGCATTTCGAGGGTTCGACAATTGTCAATGTCGTTCCTTCCGACCCTCACTCGGGCAAATATGCCTTTTGGTCGAATAAAGGGTCTGAATCGGATATGACCCTGACAAGGACTTTTGATTTTCGTAACCAGACTGGTCCCCTGACTCTGCAATATTGGACCTGGTATGACATCGAAGAGGACTATGATTATGTTTATCTGGAAGCCTCGGAAGACGGGGAACAGTGGACGATTTTGAAGACGCCTTCCGGCACATCGGAAGATCCTTCCGGAAACAGTTATGGCTGGGGATATACGGGTGTCTCGAATGACAACCGCTGGATTCAGGAATCGGTTGATTTGTCTGCTTATGCCGGGAAAAAAGTGATGATCCGTTTCGAGTACGTTACCGATGCAGCCGTGAACGGGGAAGGATTTTTGCTGGATGATGTGCGCATCAAAGAGACGGGTTATTCGACAGATTTCGAGACGGATGACAGCGGCTGGGATGCAAGCGGTTTCGTTCGTATCCGGAACGTTCTCCCGCAAACTTTTGGCGTGATGCTTGTCGAATTTGGAAAAGAGACGACTGTCCGGCGAATCGATTTGTCAGCAGACAATGCCGCAGACATTCCGATAGAAATCGGCGGGGATGTTCGCTCGGTGGGGTTGATTATCGTGGGGACGACGCGATATACTCGGGTAAAGGCGTCGTATCGTTTTGAAATTCAGCCTTGACATGTTCGAAGGATGATAAAAAAAGGAGCCGGATTTGTGAAGATCCGGCTCTTTTCGGTTTAGAGGTTGATGGAAGGATCATCCGGAGGATAAGGCTTGCGAAGCTCTGCAAGCTGGTTTTCGAGTTCTGCTCGTTTGCTGATGGCAGCCTGTTTGACTTCCGACTGAAATCTATCGAAAACTTCGGTCAGCTGATTCCGCAATTTGTCCCCGGATACAGGGGTGAGCAGCAAGACCAGTGTGGCGCCTACCAGCCCGCCAATGACGGATCCAGCTGTAAAGCTGATGAGTTTTCTCATGTTTTACTCCTTTGACAATCGTCTATTTCATAGGTGGTGTTTTCCTGGATAAAACGAATCCTGTTACCTCAGCGTTGCTATTATAATTGAGATTAATATCAATGCCGAAAGAATCCCGCTACCGATTCCGGAAGAAAGAAAACCGGGTCGAAGCGTTTCGATGAAAACGGTTTGTGTTTTCGTATCGGATTGAAATTCGATTGAATGCTTTGATTGAACCTGACGGAGGGTTGGATTGATGGTAAAAAAGCGATCCTTTTCGATGATTGCCCCGGATCTCCCTTTAATCGATTTGCACCGGCATCTGGACGGAAACGTCCGGTTGACGACGATTCTCGATTTGGGGATGAGAAATAATTTGCCGCTTCCGGCAACAACTGTGGAAGGGCTGCGCCCGTATGTGCAAATAATCGAGCCGCAGCCTGGCGTGATGGCTTTCATCGAAAAGTTCAAGTGGCATGTCGGGGTTCTGGTTGATTTGGAGGCGTGCTACCGGATTGCTTATGAAAACGTCGAGGATGCCAGGCAGGAAGGATTGGATTATGTGGAGCTGCGTTTCAGCCCATGGTTCATGGCACAACCGCATCAGCTTGATCCTGCCGGGGTGGTCGAAGCGGTGATTACCGGGGTGAAGGATGGCTCCAGAGATACCGGGGTCCCGGTTAATTTAATCGGAATTCTCAGCCGTACTTACGGAGTTGAAACCGCGTGGAAAGAACTGGACGCTTTGATGGGCAGGAAGGATGACATCGTCGGGCTTGATTTGGCTGGGGATGAAGCGCATTTTCCGGCTGCTCTGTTCAAAGAACATTTTCGCAAAGGACGGGAAGCGGGTTGGCATATTACCGTTCACGCCGGGGAATCGGCGGGTGCCGGGAGTGTCTGGCAGGCAATCAGAGAGCTGGGTGCCGAGCGTATCGGGCATGCTGTTCATGCAGTCGAAGACCCCTTGCTGATGGAAACTATGGCGGAAAAGCAGATTGGTGTGGAGGCAAATCTAACCAGTAATATTCAGACAATGACAATTCGGAATCTGGCACGACATCCTGTCAAAACATTTCTCGAAGCGGGTGTACCGGTTACGTTGTGTACGGATGACCCGGGCATCAGCAACATCGATTTGCCTCACGAATACAATATCGCTGCCCGGCAAGCCGGTTTGTCTTCTGACGAAACACGGTTACTGCAAAAGAATGCCTTGGAAATGGCTTTTCTGGATGATGTGGAAAAGCAAACTTTGCTCCAGCGGAAAAAAGGGAAATGAGAAACGGTACGCTTGCCGGTAATATCGGGCAGGGTAAATGCTCTTGATGGCTGTGTTCGATGGTGGATTACGTAAACCGTTCTTTCTTTTTTTGTGATGTGATATGATTTTGCCTGTTCGATATCCGGATGGCAAGAAACATGGAAAAACGATGATGAAAAACAAACTGTACCTATCGATAGGAATGCCCCGGGCAGGTTCCGGCTGGTACTACAACCTGATGCACGATCTTGTGGTTGCGGGAGGCGGAAAGGATGCCAGAGAAATTCGCCGCCGTTTTTTGTTGCAGCCTGTTCTTACTGAAATCAACTGTAACATCAGTGTTCTGAGCACTCCGAGAGTGCTGCTGGCGATCATGCCGGTTTTGCTGGGAAACAGCTATGTGATCAAAGCCCATGCCGGACCGGGAAGTCTTGCCAGTCGATTGATGCGGGCGGGATGGGTCAAGGCGACCTATATTTACCGTGACCCGCGTGATGCTCTCCTCTCCGCTTTCGAATACGGGGAGCGAATGCGAAAAAAAGGGGGAACGAATGCTTTTTCCGGGTTGGAAAGCATCGAAGATGCAATCGGTTTCATGAAAGCGTATGTGCGTATTTCTGACGCGTGGCTTGCCAGGGAGGATGTGCTGCATGTGCGCTATGAAGATTTGCTCGAAAACTATCAACGGGAAGCTGAGCGGCTTGTTGATTTTCTGGCACTGGATATCGAGCAGAAGCGGTTGGATGCTGTTTTGGATAAATACCGCCCGGGCACGCAGGGGCAAGGCAAAAAAGGTTTGCATTTTGTCAAAGGGAAAACAAGACGGTTTATGAAAGTATTTTCGCCGGCACAAATTGCCATGTGTGAGGAAGCTTTCGGAGACTATCTGCGGCGCCGGGGGTATGCGTGAACTGCGTGGCAAGCGCAGATATTTCGTGCTGACGGATGAATGATAAATGCAGATGGTGATTGATGACACTGGATAAAGATGCAGCCTATTTTGCAGAATTGCAAATGAAGACGGGGTGGGGGCGGATGCTTGCCCGCTTTGCAGACTGGGTGAAACCCTCCGGCGGTGACTGGGTGCTTGATGCCGGGTGCGGACCGGGTTTGCTGCCCTCGTTGTTTGCAAAACAAGGATGCTTTGCTTTCGGTCTGGATGCGGACGCAGAGATGTTTTCTCCGCTGCCTTTGTGCAAGAACGCGGTCGTGGGGGATGTGCGTTGTATTCCTTTCAGGCGGGGCCGGTTCGATATAATCACGTTGAGCAACTTGCTCTTTCTGCTTGAAGAACCTGCCCGTGTTTTGTCGGACCTTGTCCCCTTTTTGAAAGAGCATGGCAAAATTGCTATGCTCAATCCGAGCGAAAAGCTCTCGGTTGCATCAGCAACTGCGCTGGCGGATGCGCGAAACCTGGATGGTTTGGCGAGGGAATCTTTGCTCAATTGGGCGCAAAGGGCAGAAGACCATGCCCGCTGGACGTTGGCGGATCAGCGTCAACTCTTCTCGGAGGTGGGGTTGAACCTTGTCGACACGAAAATGGTGATGGGTGAGGGGTTTGTGCGGTTTTCTGCGGGACGGAAAAAGAGAGAAACATGAACCCACCTGTTTTTCTGACAGCATTGATGCATGCATTTTTGTGCTGAAAGAATCGAATACAACAGGCATCCCAACGGATATTTGTTTGAATATGCGGTTTGTACCCCTTGCCTGATTACCGGAATAGTCCTAGGATACTAAAACGATTTGCATCGAAGATGATCAACCTTTCTTTAAGGAAAAAGGGACATGTTTGTATTTTTATCGAAGATATTACCGATTTTCGTTTACCCTGTCGGTTTGGCGAGTATCCTGTTGTTGGTTGCTGTATTGCTTCACAAGCGGGTGAAATGGCAGCGCGGTTTGATGATTGCTGCTGTGGTGATTTTATGGGGAGGCGGAAACCGCTGGGTTGCTGTTAGCCTGGTGCGTTCGCTGGAATGGCGTTATTTGCCGGCAGAGACAATTCCCCATGCGGATGCGATTGTACTGTTGGGGGGGTGTACCGCCCCTTCGGAGTATCCGCGGCAAACAATCGAGCTGACAGGTGAGGCAGACCGGGTGTTTTATAGCGCATGGTTGTATCACCATGGGGCTGCTCCCCATATTCTGTTGAGCGGCGGGTATATCGCGTGGATGGGCAAGCATTCTTCACCGGCGGACGATATGGCGGAAGTGCTTGCTGCGCTGGACGTGCCGAAGGATGTGTTATGGCTCGAAGATAAATCGCGAAACACACATGAAAATGCCGTGTTTGCCAAACGCATTCTGGATGAAAAAGGAATTCATAAAATCATTCTGGTTACATCTGCCATTCATATGCCGAGGTCAGTTGCCTTGTTCGAACATCAGGGGCTGGAAGTGATTCCAGCACCGACAGATTATTTCGTCACAAAATCATTGTGGGATGAATTGATGTCACCCAGCTGGCAAACGATTTTCTTCAATCTCATTCCCAGCGCAGGTAATTTAGGCAAGACAACAGTCGCCATCAAGGAATATATCGGGTTGTTGGTCTATGGCTTGCGGGGATGGTTGTGAAAAGGGAGCATTCAGCATGACCAAAAAGGATAGGATTGTTCATATTTGTTCGAAAGAGGATGCAGAAAAGGCGTTGAATGCAGGGGTTTATGCCCCCCAATCATTGGCAGACGAAGGGTTTATTCATGCTTCTCTCAGGGAACAGGTAGTGAAGGTGGCGAATGCGTTTTATCCGGGATTAACGAACCTGGTGTTGTTGTGGATCGATACCGATCGTTTGGGGGCTGATGTGGTCTGGGAGAATGTCGAAGGGGTTGTGTTTCCCCATATCTATGGTTCGGTTAATATGGATGCGGTCGTCCGTGTGACAGATTTCCTGCCGGATGAGGACGGGGTTTTTCGAAACCTGCCTGCCTGATTCGCAGCGGTGCAGTAGTAATGATTTACCCCCGGTGATAGTTTCGCCGGGGGATTTTAGAAAAGAGGTACTGTTGTTCGCTGGATAATGGCTATTCCTGATCAATGCAAAAGACGATGACTTCCCGCGGTCCATGTACTCCGATGGTCAAGGTCATTTCAATATCAGCAGTTCGGGAAGGGCCACTAATCAATACGGAATCGCTTTTGTTTTCAGTCAACCCGCTTTCGAATACTTTTCCCAGGACGGGATAAATATCTTTGGAAGACAGAATGGCGATGTGGGCTTCAGGGAACAAGGAAGTTGTTAATGGCCTGCCATTCCCGGAAGTAATCAGAATAGAGCCGGTTTCGGCGACAGCAGCAACAGCACGTGTCAGACCGATTTCAACATCAGGCTCTTTGCCAAAGCGGCAATCGATTCCGTTCGTTGTTATCGTCAGTATCAGATTGGCAAGCAGCGGGTCATCCTCCCAGCAAGAGATTCGGGTGGCGTTGCGTGCTTTCAGGAAGTCAAGCACTTTCCCTTCCAATGTCTCGCGGGTACATGCGATGAACTGCCCGCCGAGTTTTGTGAATTCCTGCTGGAAGTGGTCTCGCAGGGCTTTGGGGGATAGCGTAGAGAGTTCGGGTTTCGAATGCATGTTCCCGGATTGATCTTTTGGGGTGGACGCAACCGGCGGATTTTGTTCGTTCACACTTTTGGAAGGTTTCCGGTTGACTAATCCTGCCTGCCATCGTTCCCGGAAAGGTCTGGATGCCGGTTTGGGTAAGTCCTTCGAGTATCCCCAGCCGGTGAAGGCGGGCATGGGCACCCACCGGGATTTGGGGAAAAGCAGCTGCGTCAGGAAACCTGCTGTTTTCTGGATGAAGTAAAGCCCTTTCGGGTGCTGCATCATCAAGGTGTACATCCGGAGGCCCAAGGTGATGGTTTTCGGTAACCCGGGGGGTGAGTAAGACCCATTGTCTGATTGCTTTTCCTTGCCGCCGGCACGGATTTTCAAAAGCAGACCCGGCAGGTCGATATCGACGGGGCAGGAATCCTTGCAGGCGCCGCAAAGGGTCGATGCTTGTGCCAAATGGCCGAAAGTTTTTTCGCCGAAAAGTGCGGAGGAGATAACCGACCCGATGGGGCCCGAATAAGGAGTAAACTCGCCATGCTCGCCGATATAGGAATGCCCGCCAATTTCGCGGAATACCGGGCAGGCATTCAGGCATGCCCCGCAGCGGATGCAGCGGAGTGCTTCTTGCAGCGGGGAATTTTTCACGTCCATGCGGCCGTTGTTGACCAGCACAAGATGGCGTTCTTCGGGGCCGTCGGTGTCGCCTTGTCGACGCGGGGTACGGATGAAATGTGTATACACCGTGGAAACTTGCCCGGTTGCTGAACGGGGGAGGAGTTTCAGCGCGGCTGCCAGGTCCTGCATGGTGGGGACGAGACGTTCGATGCCCATCAATGCGATATGAACTTTGGGAACGGTGGTAACCATATATCCGTTTCCCTCATTGGTCACCAGACATAAAACACCGCTTTCGGCAACGCCGAAATTTACCCCGGAAATCCCGATATCCGCCTGTAAAAAGGTTTCACGCAAAGTCTTGCGCGCGGCGCGGGTCAGTTCTTCGACATCATCGGTAAAGGGGATGTGCAGGTATTTTTTGAATGTTTCACCAACCTGCGCTCTTTTCAAATGAACGGCAGGGGTGATGATATGCGAAGGATGTTCCCCGCGGAGCTGGATGATGAATTCCCCGAGATCGGTTTCTACGACGCGAATTCCGGCAGCTTCGAGTGCCTGATTGAGCCTGATTTCTTCGCTCACCATGCTTTTCGATTTTGCGATGATCTTGGCGCTTTTCTCTTGTGCAATTTGCAGAATGATTGCGCGTGCTTCTGCTGCATCGTTGGCAAAGTGGACGTTGATGCCATTTGCCTGCACATTCTTGATGAAGGTATCCAAATATTCATCCAGATGATCGATGACATCGGTGCGAATGTCGTGAACTTGTTTCTGGTAGGTTTCGAATGGATGGGGGAGTGCTGCAAAAGCGTTCAGACGGGCCTTGGCTCTGTTTTCTGCATTGGCGTCCAGTGCGTTTTGCAGTGTTTTATCTTCGAGAGCAGAACGGATGTGTTGTTTGAATGTATTCATGGCTTATTTCAGGTCTGTCTGAGTATCGAAAGTGTCGAGGATTTCGGCGATATGCAATATTTTCTGGGGAAGATTCCGCCGGTGAATACCACCGGAAATGTTCAACAGACAGCCCGTATCGCAGGTAACGGTGACCGGTGCTTCTGTGCTAACAATGTTCCCGATTTTTCGTTCCAGCATCTCTGCGGAAATTTCAGGCTGGGATGCGGAAAATACGCCGCCAAAGCCGCAGCAATCTGTGGCGTGGGGCAGTTCGACGAACTCCGCGCCGCGCACGTTTGCAAGCAGTGCTCTGGGCTGTGCGTCGATATTCAGATTGCGCATCAGGTGGCAAGAAGGGTGGTAGGTGATTTTCCCCTGAAAGCGGGCACCGACATCGGTAATGTGCAGCACGTCTACCAAAAATTCGCTGAATTCATAGGTGCGGGCAGCAAGCGATTTTGCTCTTTCAAGCCATGAGGCTTCATCGGCAAACAGGTCCAGATAGCTGTGCCGGATCATTGCGGTGCAAGACCCTGACGGAAGGACAACGGGGTTCGGTGAACGTTCGAAAACCTCGATGGTGTGTTTTGCCATTTTTTTTGCCTGGAAATGCATCCCCGCATTGTAAGCCGGCTGGCCGCAGCAAGTTTGTTCTCCGGGAAATTCTACATCAACCCCGACATGGTTGAGAACATGGACGACTGATTCTCCGATTTCGGGTTTTAGTGTATCGATCAAGCAGGTGACGAAAAGTTGCACTGTTCGGATTTCTTGATTCATAGTCCTTGTCTTTGTTCTATGTTGGTATAGGAGAATACCAAACTATTATATCCCCTTCTTGATTGGATTACAAGAAAAGCTGTCTTTTGTTTGTTGTCGCCGGGCGTATGAACCAAACGAAATTGTAATGTGGCAATTTGGCTTCTGACTGCCGGATTGGGGTTTTGTGGTTTTTTTAGTGGTAAGATTAACCGCCCATTTTGGTAACTATTGATACCATTTTTTGTTTTCAATGATGGAAATTCCATAGTGAAACTGGTATAAACCTAAAAGGAAGAATAATAGATGGAGTCTTACCGAGTAGAAATTCCCAATCATTTCAGTTTGCCGAGGCGTTTGAACCGCCTGGGCGAATTGGCTTATAACCTGTGGTGGACATGGTATCCGGATGCCCAACGGCTTTTTCAGTTCATCGACAAGGAAATGTGGGAACGCACGTACCACAATCCGGTGAGATTTTTGCGCACGGTAGAACGCGCGCGGTTGAATGCCGTTACCTATGACCGTTATTATCTGGATTTGTATGACAGGATTTTCCGCGAGTTCGATGCTTATATGAAAGCGGAAAAAACCTGGAGTAAAACGGATAAAACGGCTTCTGAAAGTTTGAAACTGCCGATTGCATATTTCTCGACGGAGTTCGGTTTGCATGAAACGCTGCCGATTTATGCAGGGGGGTTGGGGATTCTTTCCGGCGATCATATCAAGGAAGCCAGTGATTTGGGCTTGCCGTTGATCGCTGTTGGTTTTTTGTATACCCGGGGCTATTTTTCCCAGCATATTACCGAAGACGGATGGCAGGAAGCGAGGAATTTCCACCTCGATTTCAATGATTTGCCCGTATTACCGGTTTTCGGTCAGGATTCGACCCAGCTGACGGTTTCGGTGGAACTGCCGGGGAGAACGGTGCAGGCGCAACTTTGGAAGGTGCAGGTCGGACGTACTCCCTTGTATCTGCTGGATACGGATGTCGAAGCGAACAATGCTGCGGACAGGGAGTTGACCGCCAAGCTTTACATCAGCGATTTGGAATTACGCATTTCTCAGGAAATTATCCTGGGGATTGGGGGTGTCAGAGCATTGCGTGCATTGGGGTACAACCCGCAGGTTTGGCACATGAACGAAGGACATTCCGCTTTCATGGTTTTGGAACGAGCACGTGAGATGGTGGCAGGCGGGGCATCATTCGAAGATGCACAAAAGAAAATCCGGCAGACGACCATTTTCTCGACACATACACCGGTTCCGGCCGGAAGCGACGAATTTCCGTTATGGTTGATCGATAAATACTTCGCGAATTTTTGGCCCCAGCTTGGGCTTGAACGGGAAAAGTTCGTCGATTTGGCACGGCACAAACAATCCTGGGGTGAAACGTTTAGCATGCCAATCCTCGCTTTTCGTGCTGCGGAACGGTGCAACGGGGTCTCCGAATTGCATGGACACACAGCCCGGAAAATCTGGCATTTTCTCTGGCCTGAGCGGAAGGTCGAAGATGTGCCGATTTCTTATGTCACCAACGGGATTCATACCGGTACGTGGATTGCCAGAAGACTTTATCATTTGTTCAACCAATACCTTGGCCAGAACTGGATTGAACATGCCGATGACCCGGATGTGTGGGCGGAGATTGTCAATATCCCTGATGAAGAGTTGTGGGAAGTCCGGCAGCACCTGAAACGGAAACTGGTTGCTTATATGCGCGATCGGGCACGCAAGCAATGGCTGGAAACGAGTGTCCATCCCGTACAGGTTGTTGCCGCAGGAGCTTTGCTTGACCCGTATACCCTGACGATTGGGTTCGCGAGAAGGTTTGCCACATACAAAAGAGCCAATTTGATTTTGCGCGATCTCGACCGCTTGCTGCGAATTCTGAATAAACCGAACATGCCGCTGCAAATCATTTTTGCGGGCAAAGCCCATCCGGCGGACGAACCGGGGAAACTGTTGATTCAGGAAGTTTACCGGGCGGTGAAAAAAGCCGAAAACGGCGGCAGGCTGGTTTTTCTGGAAGATTACGATATGAATCTGGCACGCTATCTGGTTCAGGGTGTGGATGTATGGCTGAATACTCCCAGACGTCCTAACGAAGCCTCCGGCACATCCGGGATGAAAGCCGCCTTGAACGGTGTTCTGAATTTTTCTGTTCTTGATGGCTGGTGGCGCGAGGGATTCAACGGGCGAAACGGCTGGGCAATCGGGGATGACGTTGATTATGATGACCCGATGAAACAGGACGATATGGATGCACAAAGCCTGTACGATACTCTGGAAAATGAAATCATCCCGCTGTACTATAATTTGCGCTCTTCGGATAAACTCCCCGGAGAGTGGATTGCCCGGATGAAAGAATCCATTCGAACAAATGCTCCGCAATTCAGCATGCGCCGGATGGTCAAAGAGTATACGCGCGATTTATATATTCCGGCAATGAACAGCGACAAACCGGATGCGAAATCCTGATGTCTTTCGGGTCTTCTGTTTTTTTCTTTGATATTCAAGTTTGAGGTGATAGTGTGATTAATTTGGCTTTTACCGGCGCCGATATCATGAACGCCCTGATGATTTTCGGGTTACGGGTGGTTGGAATGTCGCTGGATACTATTCGTGTGCTTTTTGTGATGCGGGGGAAGAAGTCTTATGCATGGGTGTTGGGTTTCATTCAGGCTGCGGTATATATTGTGGCGATTACTTCGGTTTTGAGTAATCTGGGAAACTGGTTAAACGTGCTTGGCTATGCCGGGGGTTTTGCCACAGGGAATGTCGTGGGCATGTGGCTGGATGACAAAATGGCTGTCGGCCATTCCCATGTGAGGATCATCAGCTCTACTCTTGGGTCTGCAATCGCCGACAAATTGCGGCAAGATGGTTTTGCCGTGACGGAACTGCCTGCGCGCGGCAGGGATGGCGTTGTGACCATGCTGACTTGCAACGTGCTGCGAAAACGGGTGAATGCTGTTCGGGATATTGCACGAAAGATCGA
Organism: uncultured Anaerolineales bacterium; assembly: GCA_964457375.1. Classification (GTDB taxonomy): domain Bacteria; phylum Chloroflexota; class Anaerolineae; order Anaerolineales; family UBA11858; genus G519. The sequence goes on along the minus strand of CAYWFK010000033.1, from coordinate 10,487 downwards.
TGATGATGCTTTCATTACTGCGGAGGATATCCGCCCCGTGAGGCGCGGCTTTTGGCGCCCTTGATTGTGTGCTTTGCAGATAAAGCAGGATAAGCGAATGACCAATGCTCCGTGTTGCACGGAGCTTTTTTTTGAGGAGGGATGAAAAAAATGGTTTGTGCGGGGAATGAAGACGGAAATGGCGTCATTGATAACCAGCGGTTATCAACGGGGGCATGCAAACCAGGAAAATCGAGTTGAAATAATCATTGATAACTATTATAATAATAGTAATCAATTATCCGGGAATAGGTGGCTGATGATAAAAATAAATCGAAAAACAGATTATGCAGTCCGGGTACTTCTGGCATTGGCGAAACAACCGAAAGGGGAAATCGTTCCGACCAGGAAAATTCGGGAAGAAATGCTTATTCCCAAAGCTTTTACACAACGGATAGTTGCTGATTTGGCCAGGGACGGGTTGATTAGAACCTACCCGGGACCAAAAGGGGGGCTTCAGTTGGGAAAGTCTCCGAATGAGATAACTTTGCTGGATGTTGTCGAAGCAATCGACAAGCAAATATATATTTCGGATTGCCTGCGCGCTCCGGGGGAATGTCCGCTGGATGTCGGTTGTCCGGTTCGCGGACGATGGGCAAAATTGCAAGCGATGATTCTTCATGAGCTGGCGGGTGTCAATCTTGAAGAACTTGCCGAAGAAGCATTTCAGATAGAGGAAAACAACAAAAGAAATTTGCGATTGAATCTGGATGCGGAATGAATATTTCGTAAGCTTTGAGTGGAGGAAAATGCCTATGAATTGATTGCTTTGTAATTATTCTTTTGCGAATGGGTAGTTCCACAGGCTCTGTCAGTCCGGTTGTGACGCTCAGAGCCGGAATAATCATTCAGATTTTTATTAAACTATGGAGTTTGGATTATGGACCCAATTCTATTAGCAAGACTTCAATTTGGCATTACAACGGTATATCACTTCTTTTTTGTTCCTCTGACGCTTGGCTTGTCTGTTCTGGTCGCGATTATGGAAACGATGTATGTGCGTTCAGGCAATGCGGTTTATAAACAAATGACCAAGTTTTGGGGGAAATTGTTTTTGATTAACTTCGCAATGGGTGTCGTGACCGGTATCGTTCAGGAATTTCAGTTCGGGATGAACTGGTCGGAGTATTCCCGGATGGTGGGGGATATTTTCGGCGCTCCATTGGCGATCGAAGCATTGCTGGCGTTTTTCATGGAATCTACTTTTCTCGGCGTGTGGGTATTCGGCTGGGATAAACTTTCCAAGAAAGCACATGCTGCGGTAATCTGGCTGGTGGCGATCGGTTCGAATCTCTCGGCATTATGGATCCTGATAGCGAATTCGTTCATGCAGGAACCTGTCGGGTATGCCCTTCGCAACGGCAGAGCGGAAATGGAGAGTTTTCTGGCTTTGATTACCAACCCGAATGTTCTCCTTCAATTTCCTCACGTAATTACATCTGCATTGACTACGGCTTCGTTCTTTGTGCTGGGAATCAGCGTCTACCAAATTTTCCGCAAGAAGCAGCCGAAACTTTTCTGGGAGTCGTTCAGGCTTGGCGCAATCACCGGTGTGGTTGGCATTTTGCTGGTAACGATTTTGGGGCATGCGCAGGCACAGCACATGACCCAATCGCAGCCGATGAAAATGGCTTCTGCCGAGGCGCTGTGGCATACGGAAAATCCTGCTTCTTTCTCGCTGATTACCATTGGGGATTTTTCTCAAAAGAAAGAGGTATTTTCCATCCGCATTCCTTATCTGTTGAGCCTTCTGGTTCACGATCGTTTCGATGGCGAGGTCAAGGGAGTGTATGACCTTCAAGATGAATACGTGAACACGTATGGAGAAGGTGACTATATACCACCGGTTGCATGGGTTTACTGGTCTTTCCGCATCATGGTCGGAGCCGGCTTGTTGATGCTGGTGATGGCTTTTTATGCGCTGTATCTGAAATCCGGAAAGAAGCATTTCCCGGAATGGTTGAAGAAGGCGTTTGTTTACGGTATCTCCCTGCCATATCTGGCGAATTCTGCCGGATGGATCATGACGGAAGTGGGCAGAAGCCCGTGGGTGGTTTTCGGGCTGCTGAAATATGACAAAGCCGTTTCCAAAGCTGTTTCTTCAGGTGAATTGCTGATTACTCTGATTGGTTTTACGCTTCTTTATGGGGTATTGATGGTGGCAGATGTTTATCTGCTGGTCAAATACGTAAAACTTGGTGCAGAAGATGATCAGGAAAAACCCTCTGTTGCAACAGACGCCGCAGTGTCTTTTATAGGCGCTCAGGGTTAGGTGTAGGAGGAAAAAATGGATCTTAACACGATATGGTTCGTTTTGATTGTCGTTTTGTTTGTCGGATACTTCATTCTGGAGGGGTTCGATTACGGAGTGGGAATCTTGCTTCCCTTCCTTGGCAAGAGTGATGAGAAGAGACGCTTGATCATCAACACGATTGGCCCGCATTGGGACGGGAACGAAGTCTGGCTGCTGACTGCCGGAGGTGCCATGTTTGCGGCTTTTCCGAATTGGTATGCGACTTTGTTCAGCGGCTTTTATTTGGCGCTGTTCCTGATGCTGGTCGGTCTTATCGTCCGTGGTGTGGCATTCGAATTCAGAAGCAAAGATGAAAATCCCTTGTGGCGCAAGTTCTGGGATTGGATGATCTTCGTAGGCAGTTTCCTGCCGGCGCTTCTATGGGGTGTGGCAATTGCCAACTTCGTGCGCGGTGTGCCGATTGACGAAACAATGACCTATGTCGGCGGGTTCTTCAACTTGCTCAACTGGTATGCGTTACTCGGCGGCTTGACGACACTTTCTTTGTTTACGTTTTTGGGTGCCCTGTTCCTGACGCTGAAAATCGATGGCGAGATGCTTGATAACGCCAAGGTTTGCAGTCAGCGATTATGGCTCTCGACAACAGTTCTGGCAATCCTGTTCGTTGTCGCGACCTTTTTCGAGACGGATATTACTTCGAAACCGGTTGCATTGATACTTGCTGTGATTGCTCTGGTTGTTGTTCTGTTAGCCAATGTCTTCATGAGAGCTGGCGGTTACGGAAAGGCGTTCGCCTCGACAGCTGCGGGCGTGCTTTTCATCGTGACTGCGTTCTTTGCTTTGCTCTTTCCGCGGGTGCTCATCTCCAGCCTTGACCCGGCGAACAATCTGACGATTTACAATGCATCTTCTACTCAGTATACCTTGCAGATTATGCTCATCGTCGCACTCATTTTTGTGCCGATTGTTTTGGTTTATCAGGGTTGGTCGTATTGGCTCTTTAGAAAGAGACTGACGTCAAAGTCGGAAATGCAATACTAATTTTCATGTCCCTCGTACTATGCAGGGAGGCAGGGGGTCGGGATGGGGCTGGTCAATCCAGCCCCATCGGTTATCATGAATATCGACATGATTAGCAGGCTGGTCGTTCGATAGTGGAATAGGTATGAATATCGATAAACGGTTGCTCAAGCTGGCGAAAGCGAATTCGGTTTCGCTCTTCCTGACCATTTTTTTGGGATTTCTGGGCGGATTGCTTATTGTCGGGCAAGCGAATTACCTGAGCAAGATTGTCAATCGGGTTTTTCTTGAAGGGGCGGGAATCGATGATGTTTCAAAGCTGCTCGCTGTTTTGGTGGTTATTTTCATCTTGCGGGCCGGTTTGCTCTGGGGTAAAGAAGCAGCTGCAAAGAATGTCGCCGTGGCGGTAAAAAACCAATTACGGAAAGCCTTGTTTCAAAAAGTGCTTGAACGCGGACCCGCTTTTACCCACGGTGAGCGTACCGGGGAATTGATTGGCGTATTTTACGAAGGCATCGAAGCTTTGGATGCCTATTTTAGCCAATACCTGCCTCAACTGGTGCTTGCGGCTTTTATTCCGATAACTTTTCTTTTGTTTGTTTTCCCCAGAGATTTTCTTTCCGGAATTATCTTGTTGGTTACGGCTCCTTTGATTCCGTTTTTTATGGCGCTGATTGGGTCAATGGCGGATTCGTTGACAAAGAAACAATGGAAAACATTGAGCAGGATGAGTGCTCATTTTCTGGATGTTTTGCAAGGGTTGACGACGCTGAAAATTTTGGGGAGGAGCAAAGAGCAAGCGGCAATCATTGCCGGTATCAGTGACCGTTTCCGGGTTCGGACGATGGGGGTGTTGAAAGTCGCTTTTCTTTCGGCGCTGACATTGGAAATGTTGACCACGATTAGTACCGCAGTGATTGCAGTGGAAATCGGTTTGCGATTGCTGGCTGGCAAGATGCTGTTCGAGCAGGCTTTGTTCATCTTGTTATTGGCACCCGAATTTTATTTACCTTTGCGTATGCTGGGGTCACGGTTCCACGCCGGCATGTCCGGTGTGGCAGCATCGGGCAGAATCTTTGCGATTCTGGAAGACCGCCAATGGCAAGGCGGAGAGATGTCGGATAGCGGGGAGCAAACCGGGGAGCCGGGTGTTCCTCGTGAAATCCGTTTCAAGGAAGTTGCTTTTCACTATCCGGATGGCAGAGGGGGATTGGAAGATGTCGATTTGCACCTGGTTTCAGGGGAGAAGATTGCCCTGGTTGGCCCGAGCGGTGCAGGCAAAACGACAGTGGTGCAATTGCTGATGAAGTATATTCTCCCGGAGAAAGGGGCGATTATCATCGATGGCCATCCGCTGATGCAGATTTCCGGGAGCAGATGGCGTGAAAAAATCGCCTGGGTACCGCAAACGCCGTATCTCTTCGACACCACAATTTTCGAAAATATCCGTATTGCAAAACCCGATGCTGCGATGGCTGATGTAGTTGGTGCTGCGAAGCTGGCTCACATCCATGATTTTGTGCGGATGCTGGATGATGGGTATGACACGATAATCGGAGAACGCGGTGCCCGTTTGAGCGGCGGTCAGGCACAACGAATTGCGCTGGCAAGAGCTTTCTTGAAAGATGCACCGCTGTTGATACTTGATGAACCCAGCGCCAATCTTGATCCGGTTCTGGAAGCGCAGATTCAGGAATCAATCAGGCTGTTGACCAAGGAAAAAATGGTTCTGGTGATTGCTCACCGTTTGCAAACTGTGATGGACGCAGACAGGATATATGTTTTGGATGATGGGCGCATCGTTCAGCAAGGCACTCATCATCACTTGGCGGCAACAGAAGGCGTTTATCGCGGATTGGTGCGGGAATATGCGACAACCCATGATAAGACAAATGCGCTGACGGCACCTGATGAGATTTCAAAGGCACGCAGGTTTCCTCCTGACAAACATGAAACAGCAGTGCACTCTCCTCGCCCGGATTATTCCAACCGGGAGGACAAGGGGAAAAGCGCTCATGGAATCTGGATGCTTCGCAGATTATTGTCCTTTCTCGTGCCTTACCGCAAGTGGGTGCTGGCGTCAGTGTTGTTCGGATTTTTGACCATTGGAAGCAGTATCGGTTTGATGGGGTCCTCTGCGTACATTATTTCGCTGGCAGCTTTGCATCCTTCGATCGCTGATTTACAGGTAGCAATTGTCGGGGTTCGCTTTTTCGGAATTGCCAGAGGATTCTTCCGCTATCTGGAACGGTACGTATCTCATCAGGTTACTTTCAGATTGTTGGCGGGGCTGCGGGTTTGGTTTTACCAGGCAATCGAACCGCTTGCACCGGCAAAATTGCTGGGATTGCAAAGCGGTGATTTGCTGAGTAGAATTCTTTCGGATATTGGCACGCTGGAAAATTTTTACGTAAGGGCGGTATCACCGCCATTGGTTGCCTCGCTGGTGGCTTTGCTGGCTGCCGGTTTGTTGTATGGGTATGATCCGGCGCTTGCCGGTGTATTCATTCTGTTTTTTCTTGTTTCCGGTTTGATTATCCCCTTGGTTGTGTACCAACTTAGCAAAACGGCCGGCAGGAAAATACCGGAGATTCGTTCGAAATTCAAAACAAGCCTGGTGGATGGTGTTCAGGGGTTGGCAGAATTGATGGCTTTTGGAAAAGAGCGGGAAATGATGGAAACCGTTTTATCCGAAAGCAGAGCATTGGGTGTCGAGCAAAAGAAGCTGGCGCATGTGGAAGGCTTTCAGCATGCTGTGATTAGTTTGTTGACGAACATGGCGATGTGGAGCGTTTTGTTTCTGGGAATTGGCCTGGTTGTGCACGGGAAGATGAACGGGGTATATCTTGCTGTGATTGCGTTGATAACATGGTCTGCTTTCGAGGCGGTAAATCCATTACCGGATTCAGCCCGGAACCTTGCAGGTAATCTTGCCGCAGGGAAACGGTTGTTCGAGTTGACGCGGATACGTCCCGCAGTGGTGGATGTTCCCGAACCGTCAGCACTCTCTGCTTCCCGTGATATCCGGATCGAACGACTGTCATTTGCTTACCCGGCAATGAATGAAACGGGGGCCGGGAACATTCCAGTGACAGCGAGGCAAGTGCTGCGCAACGTTTCATTGAAGATCCCCGAAGGCAGTTCCACTGCTCTGGTGGGCCCAAGCGGTTCCGGAAAATCCACGATTGTCAAGTTGCTTTTGCGGTTTTGGGATTTCAGGGAAGGGGAAATTTCATTAGGCGGGCGGGATATTCGTTCGTTATCTCAGGATGATGTGAGAAAACAAATTGCGCTGGTTTCGCAAAGTACGTATTTGTTCAATGCTACGATAGCGGACAATATCAGAATATCGAGACCCGATGCTTCTTTTGCGGAAATCGAAGAGGCTGCCCGAAAAGCACAATTGCACCCGTTCATTCAGACGCTGCCTGATGGTTATCAGACATGGGTTGGAGAGCAAGGGGTTCTGTTGAGCGGAGGGGAACGTCAACGGGTGGCGATTGCAAGAGCCATTCTCAAGAATGCGCCGATCCTGATTTTGGACGAACCAACGTCCAATCTGGATTCGGTCACGGAAAGGGAAATCATTCGCATGTTGCAGGGGTTGATGCAAGGAAAAACCACCTTGCTGATTACCCATCGGTTGGTGGGGATGGATGCGATGGATGAGATTGTTGTGCTTTATCAGGGCGCCGTGGCAGAAAGAGGATCGCATCGCGCTCTTTTGCGTGAAGGCGGTTTGTATCGCCGGATGTGGACTTTACAGCAACAGTTCCTACCCGAAAACTAGCGGGGTTCTGACACTTTTTCGCACAGGTGATGAACTGGCAACCGGGATGGGCTTAGACAAGAAAATGACCGTTCCTGTAAACGGGTACACCGTCAGCGAGTATTTCCGAATCGCTGCGCATGTCGCAGATCATATCCCAATGAATCATGGAGTGATTCAGGCTGCCGGTTTCCGGAAATCCGGCACCAAGCGCCATGTGGAAAGTACCTCCGATTTTTTCATCGAAGAGAATATTCCCGGTAAAGCGGTCGATTTGCTCGTTGGTTCCAATAGCGAATTCACCGACATGGCGGGAGCCTGCATCGGTGTCAAGCACTTGTTGCAGGAAATCCTGGTTTGTTTTCGATGTTGCGGAAACTACCTTCCCTTTTTCGAAAGTCAATTCAATTCCTTCTACGACCCGGCTTTGATAAATGGCAGGGAAGGTATACCTGACCCAGCCATCGATGGAGTTTTCCACCGGCCCGGTAAATATCTCACCGTCGGGCATGTTGTGCTTGCCGTTGGAGTTTACGAATTTTCTGCCTTTGATTGACAAACGCAGGTCCATGTTTTCTCCCCGAAGCTCGATTTGGTCGTGCCCTTCAAGAAGCCGGATGTATCTTTGGTGCCTGGCTGTCAGGCTTTGCCAATAGGCAACCGGGTCTTCATCGTCGTTCGATGCATGTACGGCGTCGAAAACGAAATCCCGGTAGGCATGCAGCCCCATATTGGCTTCCATGGCAAAGGCTTCGGTCGGGAACAGGGTTGTTACCCATTTGAAGACGCCTTGCGCACCGCGTGCCATTTGTGTTTTCAGGATGGGAGACAAGGATTGTTGAAAGGCTTTTTGTTTGGCGGTTTCGACATTTGTCAGTGAGCGCGTATTGGTTACCGAATGAATCCTGATACGGGATTCAAAGTTTTCGTATGCATATTTCCTGAATTCGTTCACGCTGGCAAGTTGGGCTTCGCTGCCATACCTGAAAAAAAGCTCTTCTTGATTAGCAATCGAAACCAGAAGGTGAGGGTGCCCGCCGCGTTCCAGGGTGCAGCGAATGATTTCCTGCAACAACGGTTCGGCAGCAGTTGTTGCTTCGATGGCAACCCGATCACCTGGCTGGATATCTGCGGAATAATCGACAAGGATTTTGGCAAACCTGGCAATGCGCGAATCGGTCAAGGGGTCCTCCTGTGGGGGAAATATGGGGGTTTGTGACTAGTGGTTGACGGGAAGATTATAACATGCTGGTGCCGGAAGGGTCCCGGCGGGTTTGTCGCGAAGATTATTCTGACGAAGCCGGGTGTCGGTATCCGTGCAGATGGAGTTAAGGTATACTGTAAGTTATCGAAATAAAGATGAATAATCGGTGGTCATTACTTTGGAAATAGTCTAAAAGGCGCAAATATCTATGAAACAGGTTCTCCAAAATATCAAAACGGGTGAAACGATAGTTGCCGATGTTCCGGTTCCTACGCCCAAACCGGGGATGGTCTTGGTGAAAACGGGTGCTTCTCTGGTATCTGCCGGTACGGAACGCATGGTTGTCGAATTTGCCGGTAAATCACTTGTCGGGAAGGCGCAGGCACGGCCGGACCTTGTTCGCCAAGTGCTGGACAAGGCAAAGCGGGAAGGGGTGTTGACGACATTCGAAGCGGCGATGAACAAGCTGGACCAACCCATGCCGTTGGGGTACTCTTCGGCGGGGACGGTGGTTGCTTTGGGTGCCGGTGTGCAAGGAATCAAAGCTGGGCAGCGTGTAGCGTGTGCCGGCGGGGGATTTGCAGTGCACGCGGAGTATGAATTGGTGCCTTCGAATCTCCTCGTCCCAATCCCCGATGATGTTGATTTCGAAGCGGCTGCATTCACGACAATCGGGGCGATTGCATTGCATGGCTTTCGTCTGGCATCTCCTCAAATCGGGGATCATATTGTAATTATCGGGATGGGGTTGCTCGGAATGCTGGCGGCGGGAATCGCTTCCGCTGCCGGGTTGAATGTCCTGGGAATCGACCTGGATCCGCAGCGTGTGGCACTGGCTAATTCCATGGGGTTCCATACGGTTCACCGGGAACAGGCGGAAGACGCTTGTACGATGTTTTCGCATGGACGAGGTGCGGATCATGTGTTGATTTGTGCCGATACGTCTTCGGATGACCCTGTGGTATTGGCTGGTACTCTTGCCAGAGACAAAGCCAATGTGGTGGCTGTCGGTGCTGTCGGTTTGCATATTCCCCGCAAAGTGTATTATCAGAAAGAATTGTCTTTCATCAATTCACGTTCTTATGGTCCCGGACGATATGATCCGAACTATGAAGAGAAAGGTATTGATTATCCGATTGGGTATGTCCGCTGGACGGAGGGCAGGAATCTGGAAGCTTTTGTAGGGCTTCTTGCTACCGGCAGGCTGGATGTCAGCAGGTTGATAACGCATCGTTTCCCGATTATAAAAGCGGATAAAGCCTATGATCTGATTACGGGAAAAACAGGCGAGGATTTTCTGGGTGTTGTGTTGACTTATCCGCAGGGTGATACGCCGCAGGAAATCACCCCGGTTATGACCAGGATTGTCTATTCGCCGGTGGGGACAAAAGAACATAACGGGACGGACAAGGTGACCCTTGGGGTTCTTGGCGCGGGGAATTTTGCACACGCGGTGATGTTACCGGCGATTAGCAAGATACCCCAGGTTGAATTGGTTGGCATTGCTTCGGGCACGGGGTTGAGTGCCCAGCATGAGGCGCGCAAGTATGGTTTCAGGCTGGCATCTTCGAATCCTGATGATTTGTTGAACGATGAGGCGATCAATACGATTGCGGTTTTAACCCGTCATGATTTGCATGCTTCCCAAGTGATTGCGGCTTTGCAGCATGGGAAGCATGTCTTTTGTGAAAAACCGCTTGCCATTCGTCCTCAGCAGTTGGATGAAATCAAAGATGCGTTGGCGGAAGTATCCGGGAAGACGGGCACGATACCGGTGCTGACTGTCGGGTTCAACCGAAGATATGCTCCGCTGGTTCGAAAGATGAAAGCATTTCTGGATAAAAGCAGCGAACCGATGATGATTGCTTATCGGGTCAATGCCGGTGCGATTCCTTTGACACATTGGGTACATGATCCTCAGATTGGCGGCGGAAGGCTGGTTGGTGAAGGCTGTCATTTCATCGACTTGATGGTTTACCTGACCGGCACCTTGCCGGATGAAGTTTACTGCCTCGGGTTGCCGGATAACGGGAAGTATGCCGAGGACAATGTGCAGGTTACCTTGCGCTTCAAGGATGGATCAATTGGTACGCTCGTTTATGTTGCCAACGGGGATAAATCCTTTGCCAAAGAACGAATTGAAATATCGCGAGGGGGCAGCGTTGCTGTTCTCGACGACTATCGGCAATTATCGATGATCG
>CAYWFK010000032.1:0-31482 GCA_964457375.1 uncultured Anaerolineales bacterium | reverse complement strand
CGGATGCGCCTGTTTTGCAGATTAAAGGATGGAAGGTAAAACTGGGCGAGGAAAAACCCGATGAGTGACCAAAAGCATATTCTGATTACGGGGGGCGCGGGATATATCGGCTCTTTTCTTGCCGGGGAATTGTTACGCGCCGGTTTCAGAGTGACTACCGTCGATGATTTGTTGTACGGCGGAGAATCCATGCTGGCGTATTTATCCAGCGATCGTTTCCGGTTTGTCAAGTCGGATGTTTGGGAATCGAGGGCAATCAAAGCCGCAATTGGCAGGCAGTGGCAGAAACCTTTTGCGGTCGTTCATTTGGCGGGAATTGCCGGTTTCCCGGCGTGCCAGTCCGTAGGCAGGCATGTTGCCTGGCGTTACAATGTCGAAACTGCTCAGCACGTATACCAGCAGTGTCATGATATTGGAATCGAACGGTTTCTTTTCATCTCATCGTATAGCAATTACGGGCTGCCGGCCGGTAACGGGGTTGCAGATGAAGAAACGCCGCTAAATCCCCAGTCATTGTATGCGGAAACGGAAGTGGCGGTGGAGCGGTTTTTGATTGCGCACAAACATGAACAACCGGCATCTTTGGTTTTACGGACGGCATCACCTTACGGGCTTTCACCGCGCCCGAGGTTCGATTTACTCATCAACCAATTCGTGTTCGATGCGTATACAAAACGGCAATTGATGCTTTATCAACGCGGGTATTATCGTTCGTTCATTCACATTCGTGATCTCGTGCAAGGGATTTTGCTCGGTTTGCAGGCTCCCTTGAAAGCGATTGCCGGAAAAGTGTACAATATCGGTTCGCAAGACGGGAACTTGTCGAAGGATGATATTGTTTCTCTGATTCTCAAGCGGATGCCGGAAACGATCGTAAATTACAAGGACTTGACTTTCGGCGGAGATATGCGGGATATCAAGGTTTCTTTTATGAAAATCCGTAAAGACTTGAATTACGCAACCAAATACACAGTGGATGACGGGATTCGTGAAGTGTTAAACGCAATTCGTTTCAATTTGATTGCTAATCCGGGTGATCCGCGATATAGGAATGCACGCTTTATCGTGCAATAAAATTAAACAGGACTGGATTATGAAAACTGCATTGATAACAGGTATTACAGGACAGGACGGATCTTATCTGGCAGAGTTGCTTCTCTCGAAAGGCTATGAAGTGCATGGTATTATCCGGCGTTCGAGTACTTTCAATACGACACGCATCGACCATATTTATCGGGACCCGCATAATGGCGATAAAGCTAAATTGCGGCTGCATTATGGTGAGCTTACCAGCCAGGGCAGCTTGCTGGATATTGTCTACAATGTCAAGCCTGATGAAATCTATAACTTGGGTGCTCAAAGCCATGTGCGCGTCAGTTTCGATTTGCCGGAATACACCGGCGATGTCACCGGGCTGGGCACGATTCGAATTCTCGAAGCGATTCGCCGAAGCGGTATCAAAGCCAGGTTCTATCAGGCATCTTCGAGCGAGATGTTTGGCGCCGCGAAACCTCCACAAAATGAATTGACCCAGTTCGACCCGCAAAGCCCGTACGCAGCAGCAAAAGCTTATGCTTTTTGGGTGACGCGTAACTATCGTAACGGATATGATTTGTTTGCCAGCAACGGTGTGCTTTTCAACCACGAATCCCCGAGACGAGGAGAGACTTTTGTTACACGGAAGATTACCCGTGCGGTTGCCCATATCAAAGCCGGGCGCCAAAAGCATCTTTATCTCGGAAATCTCGATGCCAAGCGGGACTGGGGATATGCCCCGGAATATGTGGAAGCAATGTGGATGATGCTTCAGCATGATGAACCGTTGGATTTGGTGATTGGCACAGGAGAAGCGCATACAGTGCGTGAATTTCTGGAGGAAGCGTTTGGCTATCTCGGTATGGACTGGCAGGAATATGTGCGTATCGATAAACGCTATTTCCGTCCGACGGAAGTGGACTATCTTCTGGCGGATGCTTCGAAGGCAAAGCAGGTCTTGAATTGGCAGCCGAGAGTACGTTTTCACGAATTGGTGCGCATCATGGTCGATGCTGACATGGAATTGATTGGTCTGGAAGCTCCGGGAGAGGGCAAGCGTATTCTCGAAGAAAAGTTCGATGGCTGGCATTTTTGGAAAGATCAAATAATCAGTATGGAAGGATGACAAATGAGCACACAGATATTTCCTAATCCAAAGGAATATTGGGCAGACAAGCGTGTTTGTGTAACAGGCGGAGACGGTTTTTTAGGTTCTTTTCTTATCGAAAGATTGCGTGAAAGAGGTGCTCAGCAAATCTTCATACCGAAAATAGAAGAATATGACCTAACGGATATTCTTAATATCCGCCGGATGTTGAAAGACGCCAAGCCCGATGTTGTCATTCATCTGGCTGCTTTGGCGGGGGGCATTGGTGCCAATCGAGCCAGACCTGCTGAATTTTTCTACAAGAACCTGATGATGGGCGTGCCGTTGATGCACGAAGCCTGGGCTCATGGTGTGGGTAAGTTCGTGGCAATCGGTACGATTTGCGCTTACCCGAAGTTTACACCAATTCCATTCAAAGAAGAAAATTTGTGGGATGGTTATCCGGAAGAGACGAATGCGCCGTACGGATTGGCGAAGAAAATGTTGCTTGTGCAGGCACAGGCTTATCGCCAGCAGTATGATTTCAATGCGATTTATCTCCTGCCGGTGAATTTGTATGGCCCGCGTGACAATTTCAATCTTGAAACATCTCATGTTATCCCGGCGCTGATTCGCAAGTGCGTTATGGCAAAGCAAAATGGTGACGATCATATTGTTCTCTGGGGGAACGGTACGCCCACCCGGGAATTCCTGTATGCCGGTGATGCGGCGACGGGGATTGCTATGGCAGCTGAGCGTTACAATGGCAGCGAACCGGTCAACCTCGGCTCTGCGATGGAAATCAGTATCAAGGATTTGGCGCTTTTGATTGCCCGGCTTACAGGCTTCGACGGGAAAATCATCTGGGATACGACCAAACCGAACGGACAACCCCGGCGGGCGCTGGATGTGCAGCGTGCCGAAGAATTCTTCGGTTTCAGGGCACAAACCCAGTTCGAAGAAGGATTGCGGAATACCATTCGCTGGTATGAAGAAAATCAGGACAAGATAGCGTAAGATGGTGAAATCAAATTCTGTAGATGCCTCCGGGCACGAAGTGGTTTTCCTTCGTCCGACAAAAGGGTGGGCGAATCTCAATCTGCGCGATCTTTGGCAGTACCGCGAACTGGTCTTCTTCTTGACATGGCGTGACATCATGGTACGCTACAAACAGACGATTCTAGGCGCTGCCTGGGCGATCATCAACCCGGTTGTGAACATGATCGTACTCGAAGTCGTCTTTGGGCGGTTGGCGCACATGAGTTCAGGCGGGCTACCGGGGCCGATTTTTCGTTATGCAGCGGTTATGCCTTGGGGGTTGTTTTCCAAGGCTTTGTCATCTTCCGGCCGCTCGATGCTTTCCAATCGCAGCATGATCACGAAGATTTATTTTCCCCGATTGATCATCCCTTTGTCATCGATTCTCGGCGGTTTGGTGGATTTCCTGATTTCCTTTGTTGTGTTATTGGGGATGATGCTGTATTGGCAGGTGCTGCCAACATGGAATTTGCTTGCCTTGCCCCTGGTTGTTATTCTGGCTTTGATGACGGCGCTGGGCGTCGGATTATGGCTTTCCGCTCTGAATGTGCTTTACCGTGATGTGGGGTATATTCTGCCTGTGTTGACCCAATTGTTGATGTTTATTTCCCCTGTCGGGTATTCGAGCAGTAGTGTCGGGGCGCAATGGCAGTTGTTGTATGCTTTGAATCCGATGGTAGGGGTAATCGAAGGGTTCCGCTGGGCTGTGCTCGGTGTTTTACCGGGGACGGTTTACCCCTTGTGGGTTTTGTTGGCGATTTCTTTTACAGTCTCTGCGGTTTTACTGGTCAGCGGTTTGTTTTTCTTCAGGCGGATGGAACGAACCTTCGCTGATATGGTATAAGTGACGGGTTTTATGGCGAATTATGTGATTCGAGTAAGGAATTTGGGAAAACATTACCGCATTGGTGCTTCGCCACAGAAGTACCAAACCCTGCGCGATACGCTGGCGAATGCGGTTGCTGCGCCGATACGGCGCATTCGCAAGAGCCTGCCGGCTTCGGCGGGCGAGACAGATACTATCTGGGCGCTGCGACATCTCGATTTCGAAGTTGAGCAGGGGCAGGTTTTGGGAATCATCGGCAGAAACGGTGCCGGAAAAAGTACCTTGCTGAAAGTCTTATCCCGGGTTACTGAACCCAGTGAAGGCGAAGTGGAAATTCACGGCCGGGTGGGGTCTTTGCTGGAAGTCGGTACAGGTTTCCATCCGGAACTTACCGGAAGGGAAAATATCTATCTCAATGGGGCAATTCTGGGCATGAAGCGCTCCGAGATTGAGCGGAAGTTCGATGAAATCGTTGATTTTTCCGGTGTGGAGCGGTTCATCGATACACCGGTCAAACGCTATTCCAGCGGGATGTATCTGCGTTTGGCTTTTTCTGTTGCAGCGCATCTGGAGCCGGAAATTTTGGTTGTCGATGAGGTGCTTGCAGTGGGTGATGCCGAGTTCCAGCGAAAATGCCTGGGCAAAATGAGCGATGTGGCGCAGGAAGGCAGAACCGTTTTGTTTGTCAGCCACAACATGTCGGCGATTTTGCGTCTGACGGAAGAAGCGATTGTTTTGGAAGGCGGGCGGATGGCGTATCGTGCGCCGACTGCTGATGCGGTGGATTACTATATGGCATCGGGTTACCAAAGCACAGGAGAAAGAATTTGGCGTGATGATGAAATCCCGTCGTCATCGTTTCCTTTCCGGATGAATGCGCTGCGGGTACGCAACAACCGGGGGAAGGTGGCTGATGTGCTTGTGTCTTCGGAACCGGCGGTATGCGAGGTGGAATATACGCTGGAAAAACCGGTGAAAGGCTTGCGTGTGGGTTTGTATTTGATGAATATGCGCGGAGAATTCGTTTTCACAACGTTCGATACGGATGACCCGGATGCCTACGAGCGATATACTGTGCGCGATAGCGGCCGGTACGTCAGCCGGTGTACACTGCCGGCAGATTTACTCAATGAAGGCAGATATGTCATCGGCGTCAATGCGAGCACATATCGCGTCAAGCGCTATTTTCAGGATGAACGCGCACTTGTCTTCTCGGTCGATGGCATGGGCGCTCCGGGCAAACAATGGGCTGAACCGAGAATGGGACTGGTGAGGCCCCGTCTGGATTGGCAAATCGAGAAAATCGACAGTTGAGCGGCAGCATGATGGTTAATGAGACGATCAAAAAGATACTGGGTGAAATCCCCCTGACAGCCGAGGCGCTGTGGTATTTGCGGCAGACAAAGGAACCGCCAATCGGTGGTTATAAACTGAAACAAATGGAAAGCGCCTTGCCCCGATGGATTGCCGAGGCGCGGGAGAACAGCCGGAAGCATCCCGACCCGAAACGGATATTGGTGTTTGGTATGCTGCGTTACTGGATCGAGAATACCTCGCTGCTTTCTTTGGCGCTGCGTGCGTTGGGACACCAGGTAACTTTGGCGTATTTACCTTACGCGCACTGGAAACGTGAAGTCAACAAGTTCGATTTACGCAGGCAAAATCTCTATTTGCGGGGTGTGTTGAAATCGATGGCACCTTTTGTCGATATTGTTCCGCTGCTCGATGCTGCCGGGGCGGGTGATTTGCCTGCGGAAATTACGGCACATTTGGAAGAAGCGGCATTTCGGGATGTGCAATACAGCCTGCTGCGCGAGGATGTGGACAAGCAAAGCCGTCTATATTCTCTGCGTTTGGAGCGGAATACCCGTTTTGCTAAAACAATCTATACCTGGATGCAAAATAACAAACCGGATGTTTTCATTGTTCCCAATGGCAGTATGCTGGAATTCGGCATTGCCTTTCGGGTTGCCCGTTATTTGGGTATTCCGGTGATGACGTATGAGTTTGGGGAGCAGAGCGAACGCATGTGGCTGGCGCAGAACACGGATGTGATGCGGCAGGAAACGGATGTTTTGTGGGAAAACCGTAAGGATGTTCCATTGACGGATGAAGAATGGGAAAAGGTTAAGACCTTCTTTTCTGCCCGTCAGGGTGGCGGTTTGTGGAAACAATTTTCGCGCCGCTGGCAAGGGATACCCAATCAGGGCGCGGAAAAAGCCAGGGAGAGCCTCGGACTGGACGAACGTCCGCTTGTGCTGCTGCCGACGAATGTGCTCGGCGATAGTCTGACATTGGGCAGGCAAGTTTTCAGCCGAAGCATGACCGAATGGATCCGAAAGACGATCGAATATTTTCTGGAACGGCCGCAGATGCAGCTTGTCATCCGAGTGCATCCCGGAGAGCAGCTTGGCTGGGGTCCTTCCCTGTATGATTTGCTGATGGAAATTTTCCCGAAGTTGCCCGAAAACATTCATTTGTTACCGGCTAACGCAGCTGTCAATTCCTATGATCTGGTCAATGCGGCGGATTTCGGGTTGGTGTTTACAACAACCATGGGAATGGAAATGGCGATGAGCGGGCTGCCGGTGATTGTTGCCGGGGCGACGCATTATCGCGGAAAGGGCTTTACTTATGACCCGAACTCATGGGACGAGTTCTTTGCAATTCTAAATAAAATTGCCAGTGACCCGCAATCGATGAAGCCAAACCAGGAACAGGTGAAACTTGCCTGGACATATGCCTACCGGTTTTTCTTCGAGTATCCTCAGCCGTACCCGTGGCATGTACAGCATATCTGGCAGGATGTGGAAAGATGGCCGATGGTGCGTGTGTTGTCGGAAGAAGGTCAGGCGGTTTTCGGCAGGACGTTTGAATATCTTGCCGGAAAACCGATTCAATGGGAACGATAATTTCAATGGATACGATGGATACGGAAATCAAAAAACAAGTGAGAGAGTTTTATGACCGGGTGGGCTGGCAGGAGGTGGGTGACGGAGTATACCAGAACGCCCATTATGAAGATCTGCGCCCGGTTTCAGCAGAGTATATTCATCGCTGCCATATGCGGGTTTTGCGGCATTTGAAAGCGAAGGGAAACTATTTGCTCGATGCCGGTTCCGGCCCGATTCAGTATCCGGAATATCTGGCTTATTCCGAAGGGTACCGCTATCGAGTGTGCGCGGATATTTCCCATGTTGCTTTACAGGAGGCCAGAAAACGCCTTGGCGGACGGGGTTTGTACGTTGTTGCCGATATTGCGAACCTGCCTTTTGCCCGGGATGTTTTCGACGGTGTGGTTTCCCTGCATACCGTGCATCACTTGCCCATTTCAGAACATCCCGAAGCTTACCGGGAAATGTACCGTGTACTTGTTCCCCAGGCAACAGCGGTGGTGGTCAACGGATGGAGCAACCCGCTTGTTTCCCGTGTGTTTACCAAGCCGATGCGTTGGACGAACCGGGTAATCGGATTTGTTCGCCGGAAATTGGGTATGCCGCCGCTGGATGCTCATGTGGTCAGGGAGCAGCCTAAAACGAAAAAAGCGAAAAAAGCCAAAGGGACATACGTCAATAAAAATACTCCTGATTGGTTCAGAAAGCAAATTGCTGCGGAATTTCCCGTGGAAATTTTCGTCTGGAGAAGCATCAATGTGCGCTTCATGCGGACTTTTTTCCATGCAAAATATGGCGGGCGCTGGTTGTTGAAGATGGTGTATTGGCTGGAGGAGCATTTTCCTCATTGGTTAGGTGAGAAAGGCCAGTATCCAATGGTCGTGATGAAAAAACGGTAAGGTACGAAACTGCGGTAAACTGGTTGCAGTTTATTGCAGAATGAGATTGGAGTCATTTATGGATTGGAAAAAACAACAAATATTGGTTACTGGAGGCACTGGCTCCTTCGGAAAGAAGTTCATCGAAATCATGCTCAGGGAATATCATCCTGCCAAGCTGATTGTATACAGCCGGGATGAGTTGAAACAGCATGAGATGCGTGTGGGCGGGTATGATCATCCCAGCCTGCGTTATTTCATTGGGGACATCCGTGACTTGCCGCGTTTGCAAAGGGCAATGCGCGGGGTTGATGTGGTTGTGCACGCAGCAGCGCTGAAACAGGTGCCTGCTTGTGAATATAACCCGATGGAAGCAGTCAAGACCAATATTCTCGGATCCAGCAATGTGGTCGATGCGGCGCTGGATGCAGGTGTGAAAAGGGTCATTGCTCTAAGTACGGATAAGGCGGTGAATCCGGTAAATCTATACGGGGCGACCAAACTGGCAGCCGAGAAACTTATCGTCCAGAGCAATGCTTATGCGGGCGGCAGGGAAACCCGGCTTTCGTGTGTGCGTTACGGGAATGTCGTCGGTTCGAGAGGCAGTGTCGTTCCGGTTTTCCTGCGTCAGCGCGAAACCGGAAAGCTGACGATTACGGATGAGCGGATGACACGTTTCTGGCTTTCTCTGGAGCAAGGGGCGCGGTTTGTGATTAAATGTGTCGAGCAAATGCAGGGTGGGGAAGTGTTCGTCCCCAAGATTCCCAGCATGAAAGTCATCGACCTGGCACGCGCCGTTTCCCCGACTGCCGAACTGGAAACGATTGGCATTCGCCCCGGCGAGAAACTGCACGAAGTATTGATTTCGCGTGATGAATCCCGATCGTCGATCGAACTGGATGATATGTTCGTTGTTCTGCCCGTCGAAGCCTTCTGGTTCGGCGGAGGCTGGAAAGCCAAAGGGAAAGCGGTCGCAGACGGCTTTCGTTATTCGAGCGCCGAAAACCCGGATTGGTTGTCTGTCGAACAAATTCGGGAAATGATTGCTCCGTTCGAGGATGCTTATTTACAAGGAAAGCATATTTGACACGTATCCTGATTACAGGAGCGAGCGGTTTGCTGGGGATCAACCTTGCCCTGGAAATCGCAAAACACCATACGGTGTTCGGAGTGGTCAACCGCCACTCTCTGAAAACCAGTGCCTTCGAGGTTTTGAAGGCAGATTTGTTGAGACCGGGTGCATTGGAAAATGTACTCGAAGTCACCCGGCCGGACTGGGTGATCCATTGTGCGGCATTGGCCAATCTGGAAGCCTGTAAACAAGACCCGGTGTTGGCTGCCCGCCTGAATACAGAACTCCCGGAGAAACTGGCAACCCTTGTCGCCAGGAGCGGAGCGCGCCTGATTCATGTCTCGACAGATGCGGTTTTCGATGGCAAGCGCGGTGATTATTCCGAAGACGATGCTCCTAACCCGATTAATATCTATGCACGCACCAAGCTGGATGGTGAACTTGCTGTCAGGCAGGCGAATCCGCAGGCAATCATTGCCCGCGTCAACCTCTTTGGCTGGAGCCTGAGCGGCAAGCGCAGCCTGGCGGAATTTTTCTACTACAAACTTTCAGCAGGGGAGCGTGTCAACGGGTTTACGGATGTGTTTTTTTGTCCTTTGCTGGTCAACCATATGGCAGGTGTGTTTTTAGCCATGCTGGAAAAAGGACTTTCCGGGCTTTATCATGTTGTCAACCGGGATTGTCTGACGAAGTACGATTTCGGTTTGGCGATAGCGAGCAAATTCCGGCTCGACGGGGCATTAATCAAGCCGGTTTCTGTACTGGCTTCGGGATTGCAAGCCCCGCGTTCTCCCCGACTGACTTTGCGTGTCGACAAGTTGGAGCATGACCTGGGCGTTGTTCTACCCGGTATCGATTCCGGCATCGACGAGTTTTACCGGTTGCATACAATTGCTTATCCGCAGCGCTTGTTTGCGATGGCAGCAGCTTAAACATCAGTTCGATTCATTTTCGGCTTTTCTTGGAGGAAAAATGGATATTCAACTTGGATCCCGGAAAATCGGGCTTGACCATCCGGTTTATTTCATTGCCGATATTGCGGCAAATCATGACGGAGATTTGGAGCGGGCGAAGAAGCTGATTCGCATGGCGAAAGATGCCGGTGCAGACGCTGCAAAATTCCAGAATTTCAGGGCCCCTAAAATCGTTTCCGATTATGGCTTCAAGGCGCTTGGCAAACAATTATCCCACCAGGCTGCCTGGAAGAAATCCGTGTATCAGGTGTATGAGGATGCATCGGTTCCCTTTTCGTGGACGCCGGTGTTGAAGGATGTTTGTGATCAGGTCGGGCTCGATTATTTTTCATCGCCCTATGATTTCGAAGCGGTGGATATGCTCGAATCCTATGTGCCCGCATACAAAGCCGGTTCCGGTTTGATTACCTGGGTCGAAGCGCTGGTGTATATGGCGAAAAAAGGAAAGCCGCTGATGCTGGCTACCGGAGCATCTGATTTGAGCGATGTCATTCGGGCTGTACGCGCCGTTCTTGTAGTCAACCCGGAATTGGTGTTGATGCAGTGTAATACGAATTACACGGGAAACCCGGAAAATTATGATCACCTTCATTTGAACGTGTTGAAAACGTATGCAACTTTGTTTCCTGATGCTGTGCTGGGGCTTTCGGACCACACTCACGGGCATGCAGCCGTGCTGGGTGCTGTTGCTCTCGGTGCACGTGTGATCGAGAAACACTTCACGGATGACAACCAGCGGGAAGGTCCCGACCATAAGTTTGCGATGAATCCCGAAGCATGGGCTGAGATGGTGGAGAGAACCCGGGAGCTTGAAAGAGCCTTGGGGTCGACTGACAAGTTCGTTGCGGAGAATGAAAAAGATACGGTAGTGGTCCAGCGCAGGTGTTTGCGGGCTGCAAGAGACATTCAGGCAGGCGAAGTGCTCACCCGGGAGATGCTGGAACCATTACGCCCGAATACGCCGGGAGCTATCCAGCCTTATGAGATTGAAAACGTCATCGGTACGAAGGCGTTGACTGCAATTCCCTTCGGAAAGGAAATCCGTTGGACGGATTTGGGCGGAAGTGATTAATTCACCGGTTTCGAACCGGAAGTTACAACAGGGTAATCCGTTGCGTATTTTGTATTTCTCACGAGATTATTCGCCCCATGACCGGCGTTTTCTGACCGCACTGGCTGAAACAAGGCACCGGGTCGGTTTCATCCGCCTGGAAAATCATTCGAAAACCCCGGTGACAGACTTGCCACAGCAAATCGGGATTTTGGATTGGGCGGGCGGCAAGGAGCGCATCAGTCCGTTTGATTGGTTTCGCCTTTATCGTTCCCTGAAAACTGTGCTGGCTGATTTCAAGCCGGATGTGGTCATGGCCGGACCGGTGCAGCGGGCGGCTTTGTTGACGGCGTTGACCGGTTTTTCCCCTTTGGTTAGCGTTTCGTGGGGCTATGATTTGCTCCTCGATGCGAATCGAAACTCGTTGTGGCGGTGGGCGACCCGTTTTACGCTTGAACACAGTTCGGTTTTTGTGGGTGACTGCGAGATAATTCGAAGCCGGGCTGTGGCTTTCGGCATGAACCCTGCGCGTACCGTCATCTTCCCTTATGGTGCGGATATCGATTTCTATACTCCGGGCGAAAATCCCGCCTTACGTGAAAAAACCGGATGGAACAAGGATGCGTTCGTGCTGCTTTCTTCCCGTTCCTGGGAACCAATGTACGGTGTTACGGATTTGGTGCGGGCGTTTATTCTGGCGGAAAAACGATGTCCGGCGCTGCGTCTGGTGATGGTGGGCAGCGGGTCGCAGGATGCTGAAATCAGAGGGTTGATTGCTTCGGCAAAGATTTCTGACAAAGTGCATTTTGCCGGACGTGTGCCCATGGAGGATTTGCGGTTGTTTTATCGGGCTGCCGATTTGTTTGTGAGTGCCACATACAGCGACGGAACTTCGATTTCTTTACTTGAAGCTTACGCTTGCGGGCTGCCTGTCCTCGTCTCTGATATTCCTGGAAATACGGAATGGGTCGAACCGGGTAAGACGGGCTGGCTTTTTCCCACCGGCATGATAGAAGCACTGGCAGATGCAATGGTTGCCGCCTATGAGCAGCGGCAAAATCTGCCTGATATGGGAAGGGCAGCCAGGGAATTGGCGGAGCAACGCGGTGACTGGAAAAACAATTTTCCCCGGTTGCTGAAAGCGTTCGAGTTGGCGTCGAAGAGTTGAGCGAACTTGACCGAACAAGGAGAATAGACAGTATGTTTTCTTATGAAGAAATCCTCAAAGGCTTTCGAACTATCGAACTTACCCCGTCACGGGTGATTATCGTGCATAGTTCTTATAAATCGCTGGGCGGTGTGGAAGGCGGTGCGGAGGCAGTGATCGATGCCTTGCTGGATTATGCAGGTCCTGAAGGCACGGTATTGCTGCCGAACTTCAATTTCCAATCCTGGACGGAGAACCATTATTTTGATATTGTCGAAACGCCTTCCCGTATGGGCATTATCGGCGAATTGGCCAGATTGCGTAAAGATGCAGTGCGTACCCCTCACCCGATATACTCTTTCGCCGCGCTCGGAAAGCGAAAAGAGGAATTTGGCGCATGCGATGATGTCGAGGCTTATGGGGAGCATTCAGTTTTTTCGCTTTTCCATCAGCTAAACGGGATGATCATCAGCATTGGGCTGCACTGGAACAGTACGTTTTCGATGCATCACTACATCGAATACCGAACGGGGTGTGATTACCGGCGCATCAAACGTTTCTCCGGCATTTACGTCGGATATGATGGTGTTCCCAAGGTGAAGACTTATTCGATGTTCGTGCGCAAGAACCTGAACGTGATTACCGATATCGTGCCCGGTATGGATGAGTTGTTCGAAAGGGGCGTTATCCGTGAAACCCGGGTTGGGGAGGCGAAGGTTCATTTTGCTTCTGCCAATGATTTTTATGATAACATGTCGCGTATCGTCAGGGAGCACCCTGAAAAATTGCACAAAATCAAACCGCCTAAATACTAGACCCCGGACAAGTTGTGAACCGATGTTGAAGAAAATACTGGAAGAAATATATCCTCTCCACCGCACTCTGGCTTCAGACGGAACGGACGAGGCATTGGAAATCGTAGGGCGTCACCTGCCTGAGGAGAGTAACTACACAATCGAAACCTATCCTCCCGGTGCGCCGGTGTGGACATGGAAAGTGCCTGAACGGTACGTTGTTCAGGATGCGTTTCTGGAAACCGAGGACGGTGAAAAAATCGTCGATTTTCATGACAATCCTTTGCATCTGGTTTCTTACTCATTACCGGTAGACGGGATTTTTACCTGGGATGAACTGGCGCCTCATTTGTATGTTAGCGAACAACGCCCGGAAGCCATCCCATGGAGATTTAAATATTACGAACGCAGCTGGGGCTTTTGCTTGCCCAAAACACAATATGATCGGTTGCCCAGAGACGATAAATATCATGCTGTGATTCGGGCGGCGTTCGTCACCGACCCTGAGCGCGGCTTTCGTGTGGCCTCCGGGGTGCTGTCTCCGGAAGACGGTGAAGGGGAGCAAGCCGGGGAAATGATGATTGCTTCGCACATTTGTCATCCGATGCAGGCGAATGATGATGCCGCCGGCGTGGTAACAGCAATTGGTGTTGCCCGGCGCCTTGCGGAAAAACCGCTGCCAGCCGGTTCGATGAATGTCCGCTTTTGGTTTGGTCCGGAAACAATCGGATCGATTGCTTATCTTGCCCGGCATGAAGATCTTATTCCGTCGTTGAAAGGCGGAATTTTCATCGAAATGACAGGCAACGACAACACGCTTGTGTTGCAGCGTACACGGCAGGATGATCATTTGTTGGACCGGGTGGCTCGTTATGTCTTACGGAAAAAGAGCCCCGGTTTCAGAGAAGGCGCATTTGCCGAGGTTGTTGCCAACGACGAAAGAGTGATCAATGGTCCTGGTGTCAATGTGCCTTGCATTTCCATCAGCCGTTGGCCCTATCCTGAGTATCATACCTCGGACGACAATCCCGGCATCATTCGTGAAGAGAAACTTCAGCAGGCTGCGGACGTCATCGAAGAAATCATCCGCATCTATGCCACGAACTATATTCCAAAACGCACCTTCCGCGGACCGGTTTTCCTTTCGGGGAACGGGCTTTGGGTAGATTGGCAGGAAAACTGGGCTTTGAATCGTGCCATCGAAAAGATCATGAACCGTTTCGAAGGAGACCGTTCGGTATTCGAAATTGCCGATGAACTGGGATTGGACTATTGGGAAACGCGTGCGTATGTCGAGAAGTTCCGGGCGAAAGGTTTCGTTGTCCGGAAACCGATACCCGGGGAAGCGGCGGAGGATTAGGAACATGGCTGCGAAGTCCGTCAAGGTACTGGCTGTCATTCAGGCGCGGATGACATCGAACCGGCTTCCGGGGAAAGTGTTGAAGGAAATTCAGGGAATGCCCATGCTGGGCTGGGTATATCGTCGTACCTCACGGGCAAAGCGTGTCAGTCATGTGGTTGTGGCCACGACAAACGATGCCAGTGATGATCCCGTCGAGCAATATTGCCGGGCACAGGGGGTTGCGTGTATCCGGGGAAGTGTCAATGACGTGCTCGACCGGTTTTTTCAGGCTGCCAGCCAATTCAGCCCTGAAACGATTGTGCGAATTACAGCCGATTGCCCGTTTATCGACCCTGATTTAATCGATGATTTGCTTGCCGCCTTCGAGGATACGGGCGTCGATTTTGCTGCCAACCGGTTGCCTCCACCTTGGGGGCGGACTTATCCCATCGGGCTGGATGCGGAAGTGTTTTCGGCGAAAGTGCTTGCCCGGGCATGGCAGGAAGCTCGTCAGGTTTATCATCGGGAGCATGTTACCCCCTATTTTTACGAACTGGCTCCTGTGGATAAGTTTTCCTCTTACCGCAGGTTCAGCAAGCTATGGCAGACACCGCCTCAACGGGGATTCCGGGTGCTCTTGCTCAACCATGAACGGGATTTGGGTACAATGCGCTGGACGGTGGATACGGAAGTCGATTACCGCTTTGCCTGTGAGGTTGGCAGGTATTTCGACGGACGTGATGACTTTTCATGGAAGGAAATTCTTGCATTCGTCGAAACGCATCCGGAAGTCGCCCGGATCAACGCACAGGTTCAGCATAAAGGATACAAGGATATCGACAAAAGAGCTGCACAAACCGACGTGGCGGAGAACGCTCAGGAAAAATAGCATGACTTTTCTGACGATTTTCACGGCTCCGAAACCGTTTACCGATCCCCATATTGCCCTCATTCAACAGAATGCCATTCAATCGTGGCAGAAGCTTGGAAACGATGTCTCTGTAATTCTGGTTGGGGACGAGGATGGGATTGCCGATGCTGCGGAAACTTACGGTGTTTTGCATATTCCGCAGGTCAGGCGTAACACGATGGGAACACCGTTGATCAGCTCGATTTTTCATCTGGCGGAACAGAACAGCAACAGCCCGCTGCTCGCCTATGTCAATGCGGATATATTGCTTTTGCCCGATTTTTTGGATGCAGCCCGGAAAGTCTCCCGGCAGTCGGCAGCGTTTTTGCTGTTGGGGCAGCGCTGGGACCTGAACGTGGCAGCCCCGATTGATTTCAGCGGGAACTGGGAAGCAAGTTTACAGGCAATGGTCAGGCAGCAGGCAAGGCTTCACCCGCCTTCCGGCAGCGATTATTTTGTCTTTCGGCGAGAGGCTTTTTCAGCAATCCCTGATTTTGCCGTCGGGAGAGCCGGCTGGGACAATTGGATGATTTACCATGCCCGAAAACAAGGCTGGCTGGTTATCGATGCGACCCCAACGATGAAAGTGATTCATCAAAGCCACGATTACCGCCATTTGCCGGGTGGCAAACCCCATTATGATTTGGAAGAAACCAGGGTCAATGCAGCATTAGGCGGCGGCTTGGGGAATATGTACCTGACCCTGGATGCGAACAGGGAACTGGTAGATGGCCGTATCCGCATGCCGCGGCTAACCCGGATACGAATTCTGCGGATGATGGAACGCTGGATTCGACCGGCGGATGATTCACAAGCGGGTTTTCGCAGTGAACTGGCGAGAAAGTTTCGCCGGATGCGGCGGAAACTGGTCAAGGAAGAAAACGAAAATGCCTGAAATAGTCGAAAAATGCCCTTTGTGTGGGCACGAAAAGAATAAATTGTTCGATTCCCGTGTTTTTCACGGGCTACGGGTCGAGAACAGGGTCTGCCTGCATTGCGGGCTGGTCTTTCAATCTCCCCGGATGACCGGGGAAGAGCAGGAAACTTTTTACCAGGAAACGTACCGCAAACTGTATCAAGGAAATAGCGGGCCTACGACGAAAGATATTGCCGTTCAGCGGAGCAGGGCAGATGCCGCAGCGGTTTTTGCCGGGCGTTATTTGCCGAAGCCGGTGCGGATGCTCGATATTGGGGCTTCGTCCGGTTTGTTTTTGGAACGCGCCAGAGATGATATTGCAACGGAAGTTGCCGGTATCGAACCGGGGCGTGTCTATCGGGAGTATGCTCAGAGCAAGGGGCTGAAAATTTATGCCTCTTTGGAAGAAATGTATGCAGCCGGTGAGAACAGGTTCGGGCTGGTCAGTATGATGCATGTGCTGGAACATATGCCGTACCCTGTGGCAACCTTGCGGGAACTGCGAGAGAAAGTGCTCGACAGAGACGGATATTTGCTGGTCGAGGTTCCGAATTTGTATTGCCATGATAGTTTCGAGGTGGCGCATATGACCGCATTCAGTATGCACACGCTGGGCGAGGTCATGGAAAAAGCCGGATACGAGATTGTCGCCGCAAAAAAACACGGGCTCCCGCGATCTGCAATTCTCCCGCTTTATCTTACAGTGCTGGCAAAGCCGGCGGAAAAACCGCATGACCAGATTGTTCCCGAGCACTTCGTACCGGTAAAACGCTGGCTGGGTTTATTTGCCAGACGTGTTTTGCAAAAGTTGTTCCCTGAAAAAGCGTGGATTCCTATGCCTGAACTGAATGACAAGACAGGAGGATCTCTTTGAGAGTTGGGCAAAATCCGGCAAAAATGATTCCTTCTGTGGCGAAACCGAAAGACGTCACCGTAGCCTTGATTACCTATATCCCGTTTCTTGGCGGGTATTATGCCCAAAGCCTGGATGTGCTGCGTGTGTGCCTGAACAGCATTCTGAAAAACACGCGGCACCCTTATGATTTGATGGTTTTCGACAATGCCAGTTGTGACGAAGTGCGTTCCTGGTTGATTGACGAACGCGACAAAGGGAATATTCAGTACCTGGTTTTGTCTGATAAAAATATTGGCAAATCGGGGGCATGGAACTTCGTTTTTCAGGCTGCACCGGGAGAGTTTATCGCCTACGCCGATAGTGATGTTTATCATTATCCCGGCTGGCTTTCTGCGCTGGTCGATGCTATGGAAACGATACCCCAAATCGGGATGCTCACCGGTATGCCGCTGCGAAGTCCGGAGGAATTCTCTACGGCAACGCTTGCCTGGGCAAAAGAAACAGCTGATGTCGAAATCAGCAGGGGGGGATTACTTCCCTGGGATGATTTTTGGAAGCATGCAAAATCATTGGGTGCAGATGAAGAAGCCATGCGGGAACGCTATCAGCAGGGGGCGGACACTTTATTGGCATATCGGGGGAAGCGGTTTTATGTTGGAGCGGGGCATTTTCAGTTCGTGACCAGAAAGGAAATTATTCGGCAGGTTCTGCCAATTCCTTCCAACCGTCCGATGGGCGAAGTGCGTATGCTGGATGTTGCATTGAATGCAGCCGGGTATTTGCGCCTTTCGACGACGGATTGGTACGTTCAGCACCTGGGTAATCAATTGACGGGAAGCGAATTTGCCGGAGAAGGATTGGACGAAGCGAGCATCCTGAAAGCGAACAGGGGACGGAAGCGGAAAACGTTTTTGTTCGACCTGCCACCTGTGAGACGATTTTTACAGTGGCTTTACCATAAACTATTCGAAATCCTGTTTCTGGATAAGGGTTCAAAATGACAAAATGTGTGTTTATTAGTGCAGACCATGGATTGGCGTTAATCTATTTTCTGCAAAGTGATGTAATTGATACCTTGATCGAAGGGGGAACAAAAGTCGTTTTGCTGACTGCCGGCTCATTGCGTGACAAAATCAGCGGGATGTTTGCCCGGCCGGGGCTGGTTATCGAAGACTTGCGCCTGGACGCAGCAGAGCGTTATGCGCGTAGTGAAAAGGGAGATTTTCAATGGTGGTTGAACTTCTTCCGCCGTGCAGGTCCTTCTTCGAAAATGAACCTGGAAACAGTGAATAATTATGTTCATTGGGTAGAAACAGAAGCGACCGGTATGCGCAGGAGAATTTTCCCGCTGGTCAAAGCCGGTGTCTGGCTCTTGCGGCATTCATGTTTGGCAAGAAAAGCGTTGTTGGCAATGCAAAACCGCTTTACTCCATCAATTTATGCCGACCTTTTCGAAAAGTATCAGCCATCGCTGGTCATCGGTAGTACTCCCGGATGGCGGTTGGACAGGTATTTGCTGCGTGAAGCAGCCGCACAGGGCATTCCGACAGCTGCCATCGTTCAGGGTTGGGATAACCCCAGCAGCCATGCACTCCCCGGTGCCAGTGTGGACTGGATTACGTGCTGGTCTGAACCGCAAAAACAGGAACTTATTCTCGGGTCGGATTGGTCACCCGAGCGTATTCATATCGGAGGCATTCCTTCTTACGATGGCTATTTCGAGCGCAAGTGGTTGATGTCGAAAGAGGATTATTTCAGACTGCACGCACTGGATGAAAACAAAAAATTGCTGGGTTATGCATGCAGCTTCGTTACTTATTCACCCAACATCCAGAATATCGAAGCAATCATCGATTTGATGCACTCCGGCAGACTGGCGGAACCTTGCCAGTTGCTTGTGCGGCTGCACCCGAATCACTTTACCGAGGTGAAACGCTGGGCACGTGAAAGAGAGCAAATCCGGTCGCTGGTTGCTCGTTATGATGATGTTCATTTGGTTGAGCCTGTCCCTCTGGGAAAAGAATTCGGGTATTATTCCGGCGAGGATATGCCGGAAAAAACCTCGATGATGGCGTATTCCGATATTTTCCTGACGGTTTATTCTACGATGGTCGTGGAAGCGTCTATCCACGAGAGGCCGATCATTAGTGTGACAATTGACTCCGAAACCGGCTGGCCGGGGCAGTATTCTTTGAAACTCACCGAAATCGGCAAATGGCCTACACATTCGCGCTTTCGTGAATCCGGCGCAGGCATCGTTGTTTCGGATGAGGAAGCGTTGTGTGATGCAATCAACCAGTATTTGGTCAATCCTGATGTCGACCAAAAGGCGCAGCATGATTTCATCGAACAGGAATGTACTTTTATGGACGGAAGTGCAGGGAGGCGGACGGGAGAATTTTTCCTGTCATTAATTCAATGAGTGTAATCAAAAAGATTAGCCGCAGATTGTCTTTGGCTTCGAGAGCTTTGCTGACCGGCGAAGAACCCGTTCAAGCCAGAACGGAAATTCCCCCGATTACTGCCGAGGAGGTTGCAGAAATCAAGGCGTTTTTCCCGCGTGACAAATTCTTCATTTTCGGGCATGCCCGCTCGGGTACGACGATTCTTGCCCGGTTGATTCGCCTTCATCCTGAGATTACGTGTAACTGGCAGGCGCACTTCTTCACGCGTCAGCCACTGCTGAGCAGGTTGGTGATGGATGAAGAAGTTGAACGCTGGCTGAAAAGACGTAGTAACCGCTGGAACCGGGGCAGAGACCTCTCCCCGATTGTTTTGCGGGCTGCTGCCGATATGATCATGGAGCGTGAAGCTCTCAGAGAAGGAACGCGTATCGTCGGGGATAAAAGCCCCAGTGGTCTGATGAATGGGGAAGCAGTGCGTTTGCTGCATGATATTTATCCGGATGCACATTTGATTTTCATCGTCCGGGACGGGCGGGATACAGCCCTTTCTCACCGTTTTCAGACGTTCATCGATGCTCCGCAGCACCTTTCGAAAAAGGATTTGCAAATCCGGAAAGCCTTTGCCCGAAATTCCGAACCATTTTTCAGCGGGGAGAAATCGGTTTTCACCGAAAACGGACTTCGCAAGGAAGCTCTGGGATGGCTGAAAAATGTAGTCGAGACGGAAAAAACGGGCAAGGATTTCTTCGGGGAAGCTTATCTCAGTTTGCGTTATGAGGATTTGATTGCCGATCCTAAATCCGTTCTCTGCAAGTTGTGGGCTTTCTTGGGGGTACAGGATTCTTTTCCCGGTGTCGATGATGCGATCAATGGTGAGATGAATATGAATTTGGATCAACAATGGCAAAAAGAGAAAGCCCGTGACATTGCCGAACCTTTGAAAAAAGGTAAGGCGGGTTCATGGCAGGATTTGTTCACAACCAGGGACAAAGCGATTTTCAAGGAAATTGCCGGTGAGCTGCTGATTAATTGGGGCTATGAAAAGGACTTGAACTGGTAAGTGAGATGGTGAAGCGATGAAGATACTGATTGCCGGTTTTGGCTCGATTGGCAGAAGGCATTTCAGAAATTTACTGGCTTTGGGTGAGCAGAATATCCTGTTTTACCGTACCCGGCGCAGTACATTGCCCGACGATGAAACCAGGAAGTATCCTGTTTTCACGGATTTGGAAAAAGCCCTTGCCGAACAACCTGACGGGGTGATTGTTTCGAATCCGACAGCGTATCATTTGGATGTGGCAATTCCTGCGGCTGAGGCGGGCTGCCGGATTTTGCTCGAAAAGCCTGTTTCGCATACGATGGCGCGAATACCGGAATTGCGGAATCTGGTTGAAGAGAATGGCGGGGAGGTTCTTGTCGGGTATCAGTTTCGTTATCATCCGGGACTGCAAAAAGTCAAAGCCTTGCTTGAAGAAAAGGCAATCGGTAAATTGCTTTCGGTCGTTGCGCATTGGGGAGAATACCTGCCGGGTTGGCATCCCTGGGAAGATTACCGAAAAGGATATAGTGCGAGAGCGGATCTTGGCGGCGGTGTCGTGCTGACGCTTTCTCATCCGCTGGATTATTTGCACTGGTTGATGGGTGAGGTCGTCAGTGTATTTGGCGTGACCGAACGGAATAACGAACTGGGTATCGATGTGGAATCGGCTGCTGTGATTGGGCTGAAATTCGAAAATGGTGTTTTGGGAAGTGTAACTTTGGATTACAATCAACGACCGCCAATGCACCGTTTGGAAATTACCGGTTCACATGGCACAATTCGCTGGAACAATGCTGATGGTGTGGTGGCGTTTTATCGCGCGGGTGAAAACAGTACGGATGGCTGGGTGCGGTTTTCCCCTCCGGAAGGCTTTCAGCGGAATGATTTGTTCCTGATACAAATGAGGCATTTCCTGAATGTTGTGCGCGGTGATGAAAAACCAGTGTGCGCGTTGGACGACGGGGTAAAGGCTTTGAAAATTGCCCTGGCTGTTCATCAATCAGCGAAAACGAAACGGATGGTGATCGTTTGACGATGAAGATGAAAATTGGACAATCGGTGAAAGAATTCGAATCCGTTCCTTGCGTGATTTGTCGGGATTCGGAGCTGAAGCGAATTGCCGACAAAGGGGAATTCGGCTGGAAGACCTATGTTTCGATTTGCAGGAATTGCGGGCTGGTCTTTCTTAGCCCGCGCTGGACCGAGGCGGATTACAAGCGGTTTTATCTGGATGAGTATGATCAGGTCTTGCGTTCGGATGCAGGGAAAGTTGAGGAAAAAGAAGCCAGAAAAGCCAAAATCGTCTGGCAGCGGATTCGCGACAGAATACCGCAGAAGACGAAAAAGGTGCTGGATATTGGCTGCGGGATGGGCAAGGCGCTGGAATTGTTCCGGGAAGTTCTCCCTGAGGCGAAGCTTTATGCAATCGAGCCTTCCGAGCGGTTTCAGAAGCGGGTGCGCGAAGTCATCGGTGCTGAAATCATCGGAACGGATGTGGATAGCGACTGGTTCCGTGCACATGAGAACCAGTTTGATTTGATCGTGATGCGTCACGTTATCGAGCATTTACTGGACCCGGTGGCGGCATTGCAGAAGATCAGCCGGACGCTTTCGCCAAACGGAATTTTATATATCGCTACACCGGATATGATGCACCCGGATGGTTCGCTTACCGGTTTTTGGTACCGCTCTGTTCATACCTATTACTATTCGAAAATTCCGATGCAACGAATTGCCGCAAAAGCGGAACTCGAGCCGCTTGTTTTACAATCGGAAAAAGCGGAATTATGGGGAATTTTTCGGAGAAACGAGGCGGTAACCGAACCCGGACAATCTGTCTACCGGGAACAAATGGCTGTGTTGCGGAATTACAAGATGAAAAGAATACTTCGCTGGATTCTCCGTTTGTTTGCTCCGGACAAAATCAGCGGTGTGATTCCGAAAACATGGAAAGACAAAGTTCCCCGGGACCTCAAAGACAAATTCCGTAAATTGGTATATCGACATTAAGTACAGGAAGGGAATAGAAAACCGGTAAAAGCAACACCGGTGTAATCTCTACACAGGAATAAAACAACATGTACAAAAATATTGAATGTATTTTGATCGAACCTGAACAAACCATTCTGGAAGCGATGGAAGTCATCGAAAAAGCCCCGCATGAGTGCGGTATTTCCGGATTGGCGGTTGTGGTCGATAAGGAAAAGAAAATCGCCGGTGTGGTAACCGATGGTGATATTCGATCGGCGATTTTACACAAGCGCCAGCTCACTGACCCCGTTTCCGAAATTATGACGCCCGACCCGATTGCTGTCACAAACCATATTAACCCGGTGAAAATGTATGAAGACGCCGTTACCTTGCTGAACGGCAGCACGCGAATGCTGGATAAAGCTTCGGGAAAGATCATCATTGTCGATGAGCAAAAACATGTCGTCGATGTGGTTTCCTTTTTGCACCTGCTGCGGCAAGCGGATATCAAAACGAAACGGATTGCCGTTATCGGGTTGGGTTTCGTTGGCTTGACTTTGGCGGTTGTGCTGGCTGATGTCGGTTTTCAGGTGCTGGGTGTCGAGTTGCGGGAATCGGTGAGAGAATCCCTCAACAAGGGAAAGCCGCATTTTTATGAAGCCGGTTTGGCAAACCAGCTACGCTATCACATCGGCAAGCGTTTGAAAATTGCGGAAGATTTTTCCCATGATAAAGATGTAGATGTTTATATCATTTCGGTTGGAACACCGGTGGATGCCAATCATCAGCCGATACTTGCGGATGTACAGGCGGCTGCAACCAGTATCGCCAGGGTGTTGAAACCCGGAAACATCGTCATGCTTCGTTCGACAGTGCCGGTTGGCACAACCAGAAAGGAAATCATTCCCATCCTGGAAAAAATCTCCGGATTGAAAGCCGGCAAAGATTTCTCGGTGGTTTTCGCACCGGAACGTACGGTAGCGGGGAAGGCGATCAAGGAATTGCGCACTTTACCGCAAATTATCGGAGCGACGGACAAGCAGGGCGCAGAAATTGCCGCTGCGATTTTCCGTCAGATGACAACGACAATCGTGCGTGTCGACAATCTGGAAGCGGCGGAAATGGTCAAACTGATTAATAACAGTTTCCGGGATTTGATCTTTTCCTTTTCCAATGAAATTGCGCTGTTATGCGAAAACTGGAACCTGGATGCCTACCGGATCATCGAGGCAGCAAATGAGGGGTATCCGCGTGACCCCGTGCCTTATCCCAGCCCGGGCGTGGGCGGAATTTGCCTGAAAAAAGACCCGCATTTATTGAATGCCAGTGCAGAAGCCATTGGGCATCACTCGAATCTTTTTGGGCTGAGCAGGAAGGTGAATGAATTTATGCCTTACCATGTACGGCAAAAGTTCGAAAAGTTCTGCCGCCGGATTGACCGTGAACCCGATTCGATGAAGGTCTTCGTAATCGGGCTGGCTTTCAAAGGCTGGCCGGAAACGTCGGATATGCGCGATTCGACGGGTATCGACCTCGTCCGTCATCTTCAACAAACTGGTGCCGAAGTTTATGGCTATGATCCGGTTGTGGATGACGAAACAATGCGGTCTTTTGCGGGCATAGAGCCTGTTTCGCTGGAGGAAGGTTTCCGGGATGCAGATGCGGTTTTCGTGATGAACAATCATCCGTCTTATGAAGACTGGGATTTGTATGCGTTGCTTAAATTAATGCACAAACCGGGGTTATTCTTCGATGGCTGGAAGATGTTCCATGAAGAAGAAATATTAAGGATTCCTAGTATCGGGTATAGTACGGTAAGCCGTAATCTGGGTTGGAACGGATAAGGCGGTTCGCGAGTATGGCAGACGAACATGTCTTTGCAGTGATCATGGCTGGGGGAAAGGGGACGCGTTTGTGGCCTCTCAGCCGAAGATCATTGGCAAAGCAATTCCTTTCATTAGGCAATGGGGAAAAGAGCATGCTGCAAGCGACTGCGGAGAGGGCAGCCGCGCTGGTCGACGGATCGCTGGAGCGTGTGATTGTCGTTGCCGGTGCTACACAGGCGGAACTGGTCCGCCGGCAGCTGCCGGCTTTGCCGGCGCATAACCTGCTGCTGGAACCGGTGGGGAGAAATACGGCTGCCTGCATTAGTTACGCTGCTTTTGAAATTTCCCGCAGAGAAGCCGATGCGGGGATGATCGTATTGCCGGCGGATCATCTTTATGATGATCCCGATGCCTGGGCGGAAACGCTTCGCTCTGCGATTGGTTATGCAATCAACTCGGGAGAGCTGGTAACCATCGGGCTTGAACCGTCCGCCCCTTCTCCGAATTATGGTTACATTCGCAAAGGTGCTTTGTTGAGCGAATATGCCCGGCAGCAGATTTACCGGGTGAAAGCGTTTGTCGAAAAACCCGATGTCAAGACCGCCCGGGAGTACTGCCGCTCAGGGGAATATCTCTGGAATACAGGAACATTTTGCTGGCGGACGGAAGCGTTTTTGCATGCGCTCGAAGTATACCTCCCTGGGCATTTTCGCGAATTTTCCCGATGCGGGGATTTCGATTTACAAAACGATGAATTCACTGCCATGTACCAGGCGCTGGAAAAGATCTCTGTTGATTACGCCATCATGGAAAAAGCCGAAAACGTTGCTGTGGTCGAAGGGCATTTCGGACGGATTGATTTGGGAAATTTGACGAGCCTGGCTGAGGTTTATCCGCAGGATGTGTACGAGAATGTGCTGGATGGACAAGTTGTGTGTATCGACGGGGAAAATAATATCGCATTGGATCAAACCTCGGAAGAAGGGCTGACGGTACTCTTTGGGGTTTCCGATTTGGTTGTTGTCCGTCAGGATGATGTCGTATTCGTTTGTCCCAAAACCAAAGCCGATCAAATGAAAACACTTCTTCATGAATTGAAGAAGAAAGGGTATGAAGCATTTTTATGAGCGTTGACTGGATTGTCGTTTTCGATTGGGACGGCACGTTGATTGATTCTCTTTCAATCAAGGTGTTCAATGCCGGAAAATTGTTCGCCAAAAAATACGTGGTCGACTCTGCACTGGTGCGCGAGGCTTACCGCCAGCATTCCGGCATCCCCCGCAGGCAGCTTTTCAAT
Source organism: uncultured Anaerolineales bacterium (assembly GCA_964457375.1). Classification (GTDB taxonomy): domain Bacteria; phylum Chloroflexota; class Anaerolineae; order Anaerolineales; family UBA11858; genus G519. Next base: position 6,124 of record CAYWFK010000032.1, on the reverse strand, counting down.
GCCATTTGCCGGGAATTGTCCTTGCCGGAATTGACCGATGCCGCTTTCGAAGCGATGAGCAGGGATTTCACGCGCCGAAACCGGGAGCAGATTTCAAAAATCGAGGTTCCGGAAGATACGAACAAGGCGCTGGAAACTTTGAAACTTCTCCATGTCAAACTCTTCGTTTCGACAGCATCTGCTCAGGATGAAGTCGCGTTTCTGTCGCAAAAATTGGGGCTGGCTTCCCGCTTTATCGAAGTGCTTGGTTCGAAAGACGGGTTTACGAAAGGGCCGATACACATCGCGTACATTCTGGAAAAGTACGGAGAGAAGAACTCGAAAGTATTGTTCGTCGGAGATGAGCCGAATGATATTTTGTTGGGAAAAGCAGCGGGCGTTTTGACAGCTGCGCGGCTTGGTTCTCATGATGAAAAAACGCTGCTGGCTTTCGAGCCGGACTATCTTCTCAATTGCTTAATGGATATCCCCGCGATTTTGGAAACCGGAGCGCAGGCTTGATTTCCGCACAAAACTTGATGATCTCTCAGGAGGAAAACCATGCGTACCATAATTGCTGAACTATGCCAAAACCATAATGGCGATTTGGCTTTGCTGAAAGAAATGGTCTGGGCGGCTGCGGAAGCTGGGGCAACCTATGCCAAAATTCAGTCTATGCTGGCGGACGACCTAACCTGTCGGGCTCGGTTCGAAGAAGGCAAGTGGGAAAACGGTGTGCAGACGGTGATCAAGCGTCCTTACCAGCCGGAATATGATCGCCTGAAACCGATGGATTTGGATGATGATGCTCATTATTTGTTTGCGGAAGAATGCGCCAAAGCCGGTATCAAACCGTTGACGACCGTTTTCTCCCGTTCGAGAATTCCTTTTGTTGCCAGTCTGGGATGGGATGCGGTGAAAGTGGCAAGTTATGATTGCGCCAGTTATCCGATGATCAGGGAATTGAAAGAACATTTCCCGCATTTGTATATTTCTACCGGTTCGACATTCGACCATGAAATTGAAACCACTGCGGGTTTACTGGCGGGACATTCCTTCACATTGCTCCACTGCGTTACGATTTATCCGACCCCGCTGGACGAGCTGAACCTGGCGCGTCTGGATTATTTGAAACGCCTTGCGCCTTCGGTGGGTTTTAGCGATCATAGCCTGGTTGCCCGGGATGGCATCAAAGCATCGATTGCAGCCATGTATTACGGTGCAGATGTAATCGAACGGCATTTTACCGTGCTGCCTGCGGACAAGACGAAGGATGGCCCGGTATCGATCAATCCTGAGCAATTGGCAGCGCTGGTTGCTTTTGCACGGATGAGCAACAGTGAACTTGAAGATTATGTGAAACGTGAAATCCCTGAATATGAAAACATGATTGGCACGAAAAAACGGTCATTGAGCCATGTTGAAAACCTAAACAGGGATTACTATCGGGGCAGGTTTGCCAGCAAAGTCGATGGTGAAGTTGTCTACAATTGGGAAGACCGACCCGCTTATTGAGAAGGTGATTTAGCATGAATGTGTTGGCTGTAATTCCAGCGAGAGGCGGCTCGAAATCCGTTCCGCGAAAAAATATCACCCCGATTTTCGGGCGTCCGTTGATTGCTTATACAATCGATGCGGCAAAACGCAGTAAATATATTACGCATTTCGTCCTTTCTTCTGAAGATGACGAAATCATTTCGATTGCCAAAAAGTATGGCGCACCGGTACCTTTCAAGCGTCCTGCCGAATTGGCAACGGATCAGGCGGCGACTTTGCCTGTTGTTCAGCACGCATTGCGGGAGATGGAAGCCCGTGAAAACATCCGGTTTTCTTTCGTCGTTTTATTGCAGCCGACAACACCAATGCGCCAGCCGGAAGATATCGATGCGGTGTTGGAAAAAATCATCGAAACCGGCGCCGATTCGGTAGTGAGTGTTTGCGATGTGGATGCTTACCATCCGGCGAGAATGCGAAAAATCGTCGATGATCGGTTGGTCGAATTGCCCATCAGGGAGCCGCGGGAAATGGCACGGCGGCAGGACTTGCCCCGTATTTATATTCGAAACGGTGCTGTTTATGCTGTCCGCAGAGATGTGCTCATGAACAGGAATTCGATGATTGGAGAGGTGAGCAGACCGTATGTTATGCCCGTAGAACGCTCGGTGAACATCGACGGCAAACTGGATTTGCTCATGGCTCAGCTCTTGATGCGGGAAGAAGATTATGCCCATATCCCCAAACTTGATGAAATCGACTGACCGCTTGCGAATCCTGCTGGCGGAAAAATCCAGTTTTAGCCAAACCGGTATCGATGCGCTGGCAAAACTGGGTGCTTTGGATGCATTGGACCTGTCGCAGGAAGCACTTGCAAGCAGGATTGGGGAATATGACGTGCTGGTGCTCCGTCTTGGGCTGCGTGTAAGTGATGCGGTGTTGCGGGCGGGGAAGGCGCTCAAGGCAGTGGTAACTCCAACGACTGGTACCGATCATATTGATTTGGACGTCCTGCGGGAACGGGGGATTACCCTGTTCTGCCTGAAAGGGGAACGCTCTTTTCTCGATCGGGTATACGCAACCGCAGAACATACTTTCGGATTGCTTTTGGCAATTGTGCGAAAAACGCCTTTTGCGTTCGATAGTGTGAAATCTTATCAATGGCGGAGAGATATTTATCGCGGCAGGGAACTGGACGGGAAGACGCTGGGCATTGTCGGGTGCGGCAGATTGGGAACGATGGTTGTCCGGTATGCCCGGGCATTTGGTATGCGGGTGCTGGTTTTCGATCCTTACCAAACGAATCTTCCTGCGGAAATTGATCGGGTGAGTACGCTGGATGAACTTCTGGAAGAAAGCGACATCGTTTCTTTGCATGTGCCTCTGAATGACGAAACGACCGGGATGATTGGAGAAGAAGCTTTCTCGAAAATGAAACCGGGCGGTTATCTGGTCAATACTTCGCGGGGAGCGGTCGTCGATGAAAATGCGTTGATTGCAGCTTTGGAAAGCGGTCGTTTGTCGGGTGCCGCAATGGATGTCGTCTGCGATGAACATACGATTGAAACCGAAAGAAGCCATCCGTTGATTGACTATGCAAAAACCCATGAGAACTTGATTATCACACCGCATATTGCCGGGGCAACCGTAGAATCAGTTGAGAAGGCAGACCTCTTTGTGATTCAAAAGCTGGCACACTGGCTAGAAAAAAACCATTTTCCTGTTTCGGGAAATTAGCATGTACGGGTGAGTTAGCCTGTCTTTTGTGAAACCAGTGTCAGCCTGTGCAGGACGAAGAACCCTGCTATAATTCAATCTTTGAACATTGAAAAGTTTATTTCACCGTTCGTAACGGAACGAATATAGGAGAGCAGTTATTACCGACAGCATCATCTTCCTGGCAGTCGCCGCAGGATTGGTTGTTGGATTTTTGGTAGGGATGACGGGGATGGGCGGCGGTGCATTGATGACGCCTTTCCTGATCTTTTTCCTGAACTTGAATCCGGCTGTGGCTGTCGGAACAGACCTGGTATTTGCCGCAATCACGAAAATCGGCGGTGGTTATCAGCATTACCGTCAAAAAACCTTGCGGCTGAGGCCCATTTTTTGGATGGCATTAGGCAGTTTGCCGGCATCGTATTTGGGAGCCAGATATATTATCTCGCAAGCCGGTAATCAGCAGGCAAGACACCGTTTGCTGTTGATGCTGGGTGTCGTGCTGGGTGTCGTCGGTGTCATCAGCATGATGCGGGCGCTTGGCTGGATTGCCGGAAAGATGACCTCGAAGCCGGTTTGGCCAAAGCCGTGGGCGCTGGTGATCATCGGCGCGTTAGGCGGCGGGCTGGTCGGTATGACCTCCATTGGAGGCGGAACGGTGATTATGGCTTTGCTGCTGGTTTTCTTTACCATCCCGGCAGACAAGTTAATCGGACTTGATGTTTCTCACGGCGCGATATTGGCATTGTTCACTGCCTCGACTTACGCGCTTTCCGGTCATGTGGATTGGTCTGTGACGGGATGGCTGCTTGCCGGTTCTTTACCCGGTGTGTGGCTGGGTGCGCGTGCTGTTACGAAAATACCGCAAAAGTATGTTCAGGCAATTTTGGGTGTTGTGCTGTTGCTGGCAGGTGCCAATATTGTTTTCGGGTAAATATCCGGTGTTGTTCAATCATGGAATGCTGACGATTATCAGGAACATGACTATGTATAAAAGGAGTTCGGAGACAAAATGAGTGATTCATCGAAAAACGGGTTGTTGATACCGCCGTATGGCGGAAAACTGGTTGATTTGGTAGTAACAGGCGGGGAAAGGGAAGAATGGCTCGGTAAAGCCAATCATTTCCCATCGATTCAATTGAGCAATCGGGCACTTCACGATCTGGAGCTGCTGGCAACGGGTGGTTTTTCTCCCCTGAACAGGTTCATGGGGCAGGCGGATTATCAACGTGTATTGACAGAAATGCGTTTGGCGAATGACCTTTTGTTTCCGATTCCGATTACATTGACCATCGACAAAGAAGATTTGCCGACACGGGCAGAATGGGTAACTTTGCGGGACTCGAGGAATTATTTAATTGCTGTGATGCGCATCGAAGAAGTGTTTCGTTGGGATCCGGTACGGGAATCACGGCTGGTATTGGGGACGACAGACCACCGCCATCCACTGGTCTCCGAAATGGAACAATGGGGTGATTTGTGTATTTCCGGCGAACTGAAAATTCTGAACTTGCCCAAGTATTATGATTTTGTCGAAATTCGACGTACTCCCGCCGAGGTACGTTCCCTGCTCGAAAAAATGGGCAATACCAATGTCGTCGCTTTCCAGACAAGAAATCCTATGCACCGGATTCATGAGGAACTCACCAAACGGGCTGCTGATCAAATCGGGGGCAGCTTGCTGATCCACCCTGTGGTGGGGATGACAAAACCGGGCGATGTCGATCATTATACGCGTGTGCGTGTTTACAAAGTGCTCGTGGAAAATTACTATGACAAAAGCAAAACCGTTTTGAGCCTGCTGCCTTTGGCAATGCGTATGGCTGGCCCGCGGGAGGCTTTATGGCATGCGATCATTCGCCGGAACTTCGGGGCGAATCATTTCGTCGTCGGGCGCGACCATGCCGGCCCCGGAAAAGACAGTGCCGGCAAACCGTTCTATGGTCCTTATGAAGCGCAGGAAATGATGGCGCAATATGAGGGCGAGATTGGTGTCAAAGCCGTTCAATTTCAGGAACTGGTTTATTTGATGGATGAAGAACGATATGAAGAGCGCTCGAAAGCGCCTGAGAATGCCAAAATCGCGTCGATTTCCGGCACTCAGGTTCGCGAGGACTATTTGGCAAAAGGAAAACCGTTACCTTCCTGGTTTACCCGCCCTGAAACAGCGAAAATTCTCACGGATGCCAATCCTCCGCGGCACAAACAGGGTTTGTGTGTGTGGTTCACGGGGTTGAGCGGTTCCGGTAAATCGACGATTGCGAACGCTCTTGTGCCGATGCTGCTGGAACATGGCCGTCAGGCGACGGTTTTGGACGGCGATGTTGTCCGTACGCATCTTTCCAAAGGACTTGGTTTCAGCAAGGAAGATCGGGATACGAATATTTTGCGTATCGGGTTCGTTGCAGGAGAAATTACCCGGCATAATGGTACGGTGATTTGCGCTGCAATCAGCCCTTACCGGAAAACAAGGAACGAAGCCCGGAAGATGGTTGGAACCGAGCGTTTCGTTGAGGTCTTTGTCGATACGCCGTTGGATGTTTGTGAAAGCCGGGATGTCAAAGGGTTGTATGCAAGAGCAAGGCGAGGTGAAATCAAAGGCTTCACAGGAATCGATGACCCGTATGAAGCGCCGGTCAATCCTGAGGTCGTTGTGAAGACAACCAACGCAACCCCGGAAGAGAACGCCCGCGCTATCGTAGACTACTTGAAGGAAAAAGGATTTCTGGTTGCAGATGGAGATCATGAATAAACTGCCAGCGCTGTTTGATTTATCGAATCGGGTCGCAATCGTTACCGGCGGGGCGGGTTTGCTTGGCGCACAGTTTTCCCGGACTCTGGCGGAAGCTGGTGCCAGGGTAGTTGTTGCCGATGTCGACGGGCAGGCGGCAGAGCGAATCGCCGCTTCGCTGGTGGATGCGGGGCATTCTGCAAA
>CAYWFK010000031.1:0-32603 GCA_964457375.1 uncultured Anaerolineales bacterium | reverse complement strand
TAGACCATGGGCAATGGCATGGCAAAGCAGGCATGGGGAAATACATCCACAGAAAGGGTTTGACACCCGGGTCTGTTAGTTAAATCCCCGTCAAGAAAACAAAATAACTGGTAACAAGGAATGATGGAAAACAGCATGAAAAGCAAATCGATGAAAATCGGAAATAAAGAATTCGTTTGGGGGATAAGAACCTACATCATGGCTATTGTCAACATGACACCGGACAGTTTTTCCGGTGATGGTTTGCTTGATAGCAAGAATACCAGAAAACGAACGAACATGCTATCGATCATTGAAAAAGCGCTGGAAAACGGCGCTGATATCATTGATGTTGGTGGTGAAAGCACCCGGCCGGGGGCATCAATTGTCAGCGCAGCGGAGGAAATTAAACGCGTGGTGCCATTCATCCGCGAGATAACCCAGAACTTCGACACACTCGTATCCATCGACACGTACAAAGCCGAAGTTGCCAAAGCGGCACTCGATGCCGGTGCCCATCTGGTCAATGACGTTTGGGGATTGAAAGCGGATAAAGCTCTTGCGCCACTCATCGCAACGGAAAATGTCTCGGTAATTCTCATGCATAACCGTTCCAAACCTGCCAATGCCGTTGTGCAGAAGCAGCTCGGTGGAAGATATATCGGTATCGAATATCAGGATCTCATCAATGATGTAAAGAACGAACTGCTTGAAAGTGTGCAAATTGCGCATCGGGCAGGCATAAAAGACGACAAAATCATTCTCGACCCCGGTATCGGCTTTGGGAAAACCGTCGAACAAAACCTCATCCTGATAAATAAACTCGATGAACTCAAAGATTTAGGCTATCCGGTTTTACTGGGTCCGTCCCGCAAATCATTTATCGGTTACACACTTGATTTACCGCCGGACCAAAGGCTGGAAGGCACTTCGGCTTCTATTGCAATCGGTATCGACCGCGGGGCAGACATCATTCGCATTCACGATGTCAAGGAAATGACCCGTGTAGCCCGAATGACGGATGCAATCGTCCGCAGTTGAGAAGATTTTCACACAATTATTAATATTTCCGCACACGCACCAAAATCGATGCTGTAATCTTTTTTGAAGGCTATAATTGAAAACAAAAAGGGATATTTGCGAGGAGTTTTTGATGGTAATGGATTATTTCGACGCAATCGATATTTTGAAGTCAAACTCATCTGAATTTGGATTCTACCGGTTGGACAAGCTGGAAGAAACGGGATTAACAAAAATCTCATCACTCCCTTATTCGATTAGAGTAATGCTTGAAGGAGTATTACGCAACTGCAACGAAAAAGAAGTAACGAAAGAAGATGTCATCCATCTTGCCGGATGGAAACCGACTGTATCCAAAAGGCTATCGATACCTTTCCGTCCGGGCAGGGTGATCATGCAGGATTTCACAGGAGTCCCTGCCATCGTTGATTTGGCCGCAATGCGCTCTACGCTTGCCCGTCTCGGCGGGGATCCGAGAAAGATAAACCCGATGATCGACATCGATATGGTTATTGACCATTCGGTGCAAGTTGATTTTTTTGCAAGCCCGGACGCATTGCAAAGAAATGCCGAGCTTGAATTTCAACGTAATCGGGAAAGATACGAATTCTTGCATTGGGGACAAAATGCCTTCGATAACTTCCGTGTCGTTCCCCCTGCTACGGGAATAATCCATCAGGTTAATCTCGAATATTTCGCCAAGGTCGTTCTAACCAGGGAAATCGACGGGAGATTGTTCGCTTTTCCGGATACGCTGGTGGGCACCGATTCTCATACAACCATGATAAACGGCCTCGGCGTTGTTGGCTGGGGCGTGGGTGGCATCGAAGCAGAGGCGGCAATTCTCGGGCAATCCATCGATATGCTTATCCCGGATGTGATTGGGTTCGAATTAATCGGGCGTCTCGAAAATGGTGTAACCGCCACCGATCTGGTTTTGAAAATTGTACAAATGCTCCGTGAGAAAGGTGTCGTTGGCAAGTTTGTCGAATTTTACGGCTCAGGTGTAAACGAACTTGCACTGCCCGACCGTGCAACGATTTCCAACATGGCGCCGGAATATGGGGCAACGATGGGCTTTTTCCCGGTTGACAATGAAACCCTGCGTTTTCTCAAACTAACCGGCAGGTCAACAGAGCTTGTCGATCTGGTCGAACGGTATACAAAAGAACAGCATTTATTCCGAAATGAAAATGCTGCATCCCCACAATACACCGACACGCTGAGACTTGTTCTTTCCGATGTCAGAACCAACCTGGCTGGACCCAAAAGGCCACAGGACAGAGTATCTCTTGGGGACATGCAAGAAAATTTCAACAAACTTCTTACAGCGCCAGTCAAAGAAAGAGGCTTTGGTTTAACAAAAGAAGAGAAAGAGACAATTGTCAGTATCGGTTCTAATGGCAACCGTGCGGAAATCAGCCATGGTTCGGTTGTCATTGCATCGATCACTTCCTGCACGAACACCTCCAATCCGTCCGTGATGGTAGGCGCCGGCTTGCTGGCCAAGAAAGCAGTCGAGTTAGGCTTGCACGTCAAGCCTTTTGTCAAAACAAGCCTCGCCCCCGGTTCAAGAGCTGTAACCGAATATCTCAAACAAAGCAGATTACTCGAACCGCTCGCCGAGTTAGGCTTTAATATTGTCGGTTACGGATGTACTACCTGCATTGGCAATTCAGGACCTCTTGCAGGGGAAGTCGTCAAAGGCATCAACGAAGGCAATCTTGTTGCCGCTGCCGTCATCTCCGGGAATAGGAATTTCGAGGGACGTGTCAGCCCGTATGTGAAGGCTAACTTCCTCGCTTCACCGCCATTAGTGGTTGCCTATGCTCTCGCAGGCAGTGTCGACATCAACCTTGAGCAAGATCCGTTGGGCAATGACAAAAACGGTAATCCCGTCTACCTGAAAGATATTTGGCCAAGTTCAGCTGAAATTCAGCAAGTCATTGCCGATACAATCAATCCCGGGATTTTCAAGAAACAGTATAAAAACATCTTCGATGGCAATGAAATGTGGAACAACATCCACGGCACCAATGACGATGTTTACAAGTGGGATGAGAAATCCACGTATATCCAGGAACCCCCGTTTTTCACCAATTTGACAAAAGAAATACCGGATATCACGGAAATCAAACACGCCCGTGTTCTAGCGTTACTCGGGGATTCAATTACAACCGATCACATTTCCCCTGCCGGGCAAATACCTGTTGACAGTCCGGCAGGCAAATACCTGCTATCGAAAGGAATCAAACAACGCGATTTCAATTCGTTTGGTTCTCGCCGGGGGAATGACAAAGTGATGACCCGGGGAACATTCGGTAATATCCGTCTGAAAAACCGTCTTGTTCCCGGTTCCGAAGGAAACATCACCGTCCATTTTCCCGACAGGAAAAAGATGAGTATTTTCGATGCAGCAATGATCTACAAGGAAGAAAATGTTCCCCTGGTCGTTATTGCCGGCAAAGAATACGGAACGGGTTCGAGCAGAGATTGGGCGGCCAAGGGTACACTCCTCCTTGGGGTAAAAGCAGTCATCGCCGAATCCTTCGAGCGCATTCACCGGTCGAACCTGGTCGGAATGGGTGTATTACCCTTGCAATTCATGGAAGGCGAAAATGTGGCCAGCCTCGGACTGTCAGGCGATGAAGTTTTCGACATTCTCGATATCGATAACACCCTTAAACCCGGGCAAATTATCAGCATCGACGCTCATAAAGAAAATGGGGGTACAACCAGCTTCAAGGTGTTCGTACGGCTGGATACATCCATTGAAGTTTCTTATTATCGAAACGGCGGGATTCTACATACCGTTTTGCGAAACATGCTGGATTGATCTTCCATACCACGGTTTTCAACCAAGAGAAGCCGCCTTAACAGCGGCTTTTCTTACGTCTATTTAACATTAATTCGTTAAATTTCGTGTATGCTTAATCCAGACAAGCATCAAGGAGGATTTAATACACTTATGAGCGATAAAACCAAACCTACCCACGAAAAAGAAATCGGCTTCAAAGCCGAGATTAAGCAACTGCTGAATATTTTAATCAATTCTCTCTACAAAGAACGTGAAATCTTCCTTCGCGAACTCGTCTCCAATGCATCCGATGCACTCACACAAATGGACTTCGTTTTGCTTACCAACCGCGACGTTCTGGATCCCGAAGCAGAACTTGCAATTTGGATCGATATCGATAAAGAACGGCAAACGCTGACGATCAGGGATACAGGTATCGGAATGACCAAAGATGAAATGGAGAAAAATCTTGGCACAATCGCGCAATCCGGCGCCAAGGAGTTTATCAACGCTGCACAAAATGACAAGAATCATTTGGCAGAAATCATCGGGCAGTTTGGTGTTGGATTTTACTCAGTATTCATGGTAGCAGAATGGGTGAAAGTTACCAGCAGGTCTTATCAGCGCGATGCTCACGGGGCAAGCTGGTATTCCGAAGGCGGTGATGTATTCATTCTGGATGATGCAGACAAAGAAAAACGCGGCACGATCATCGAAATCAAATTGAACAAGGATTCACTGGAATTTTTGGAAGAAACGCGTATCAAGGAAATCATCCGTAAGCATTCCAATTTTGTTAAATACCCAATCTATGTTGGAAATGAAACAACCCCGGTCAACTCTCAAACTGCAATTTGGCGGCGGTCTCCAAAAGAACTGAAAAAACAAGATTATGAAGAGTTTTACCGCCATTTGACAATGGAATTCGATCCGCCCATGGATTTTATCCATTTCATCGCAGATGCCCCCCTTCAAATTTATGCGGTCCTTTACATTCCACACAAGGCGGAAAAAAGTATTTTTTCTCTGAGAAAGGATGACGGGCTAAAACTTTATGTGAAAAATGTGCTCATCCAGGAATACGCGAAGGAGTTGCTGCCCCATTATCTCCGGTTCATGCAAGGAGTAGTGGATGCGGAAGATATTCCCTTGAATGTATCACGCGAAGTTGTTCAATCCAATGTCATCATCCAAAGGATTAACAAAATCCTGACCAAACAGGTACTCAATAAATTATCCGCAATGAAAGACAAAGAACGTGAGAATTATGATCAGTTCTGGAATGAATTCGGGGCTTTCATCCGGGAAGGGATTGCTTCGGAGCAAAATGCAAATTCCGAATTGCCCTCCCTCGTTTTGTTCAAAACCAACAGATCCACTGAAAAATCATTGACTTTCCATGAATACATTGGCAGAATGAAACCCGGGCAAAACAAAATCTATTATTTACTGGCAGATGATTTCAATTCTGCACTTCGCAGCCCTCATCTGGACTATTTCCAAAAATATGGTTATGAGGTCATCCTTTTCGATCATCCGCTGGACGCCTTCATGCTATTGAACTTAAGGAAATTCGAAGGTTTTGATCTTGAAAACATTGCCAGCCCCGATATCATCTTGCCAAAATCGCAGGGAAACGCAAAGGAAGATGATCAAGAAGAGAAAACTGATGAAGACGATGGCAACCGTTCGCAAATCATCAGTTTGTTCAAAAACACTCTTGAAGGCAAAATCGCTGATGTCAGGATGTCAGACCGGCTGGAAAACTCCATCGCAAGGCTGGTAAACGAAAAGGGCGCCCCCAACCAGGAAATTCAAAAAGTTTACCATATGTTGAATAAAGAAATCGAAAAGCCGAAGAAAATATTGGAAATCAATCCAAAACATGAGATAATACAAGGATTACCGCAAGCAAACAAGGCACTGGCAGCAGCAATCATCAAGCAAGTCTATCACAACGCACTGCTTCTTGATGGACAACAGCCGGAGCCAACAGAGATGCTGACGAATATTCAGGAAATCATGAAGCTGGCAATTCGTCCCGCAAACAGGGAAACAAAAGAATGAATATATTATTGACAAATGATGACGGCATCAACGCACCGGGGTTACAAGCACTGGCGACAGAATTCTGCAAACTGGGTTCGGTTACGGTGCTAGCACCGGACCATAACTGGTCTGCATCCGGGCATGTCAAAACACTCCACCGCCCGATACGCGTAACACCTGTCAGTTTCATCGATGGCATCGAAGCGTATAGCAGCGATGGCGCGCCATCCGATTGTGTTGCTCTGGCAATGCTCGGACTGCTGAATAAATCGTTTGATCTTGTTATTTCAGGGATTAATTCGAATGCTAATCTCGGACACGACGTAACATACTCGGGCACTGTCACAGCCGCCATGGAAGCCGTTATTTGGGGTGTTTATGGCATTGCAGTTTCACTTGAAAACAAGGGTATTGAAGAAAGTAAACGCAATTACCTGTTTGCGGCAAAAGCCGCCAGAATTGTCACTGAAACTGTTCTCCGTAAAAAGTTGCCAAAAGACACTCTGTTGAACATCAATGTCCCCGATATACCGGAAGACCAAATCCGCGGGTTCATGTTTACCCGCCAAGGACAACGCATCTATCACGACGAACTTGTCCGAAAAACAGATCCCCGCGGCAATCCATATTACTGGATTGGAGGAAAAGCCCCGACTGGAATCGAGGAGGATGGAACGGACATAGGAGGGCTATCGCAAAATTTCGTCACGATTACCCCCCTGAAAATGGATATGACGAATTACGAACAGCTCAACAAAATGAAATCCTGGAAGCCGGAAATATAAAAATTACGATAAAATCATGGAATTTTGCCGTTTACTCTTGACATATTCAGCATTCTCACTAGAATTATTGCGATATGGTCAAATATAGAGGCATACTCAAAACAATGATCCGTCCGGGAGCAGAGTCTCCCATGGACGGTTTTTTATTATAACCATTATCAAGAGAGCCTTCATTGGCTCTCTTTTTTTGCGCCTTGGGAACGAACTGAAAGGAGAGCAAGACAATCGATGAAAATTCCGGGTTTGATTGATATTCATGTTCACGTTAGAGAACCGGGGTATGAACACAAAGAAGACTGGAATACATGCACACAAGCGGCACTTGCCGGAGGAATCACAGGCATCCTGGCAATGCCCAATACATCACCATCGATAACAAACCAACAAACCTTCCGTCTTGCACTCGAAAAAGCAGACGAGAAAGCCCGTTGTGACTTTGCACAATACTTGGGTGCAGGGTCTACGAATGCACAGGAAGTGAACCGGTTATCCGCTCAGGCAGCCGGGTTGAAAATGTACCTCGATGCAACATTCGGCGAGTTACGCATGAAAAACATGCTGACCTGGGCGAAGCACATGAGTACCTGGAACGCACCATACCCGATCGCAGTCCACGCCGAAGGGAAAACACTGGCTGCAGTGTTGCTCGTTTCACATCTTTACGGCAAAGCCATCCACGTTTGCCATGTTTCCACCCGTGAAGAAATCCTTCTAATCAAAAAAGCAAAAGAAAAAGGATTTCAGGTAACCTGTGAAGTCACACCACATCATTTGTTTTTATCCGGCGATGATGAAAAATCGATTGGTGCAGGACGTTGTGAAGTAAGACCCAAACTGGCAAGCAAACCTGACCAAAACGCATTATGGGAAAACCTTTCCGTCATCGATTGCTTTGCAACGGATCATGCGCCGCACCTGCTTACAGAGAAAGACAGCAGTTCGCCTCCGCCCGGGTTTCCGGGGTTGGAAACGGCGTTGCCACTACTGCTTGATGCTGTGAATGCAGGGCGCCTGACTATCGAAGACATCATTTTGCGTTACCACGATAATCCAATGAGGATTTTCAGGCTGCGCACACAACCGGAAACCTGGGTAGATATTGACTTGCATGGCACAACCACAATCACCGGAAGTAACTTATTCACGAAATGCAAATGGTCTCCATTTGAAGGGCGGAAGCTAAAAGGGGCAATCAGGGAAGTACATCTTCGCGGGAATACCGTTTTCCGTGACCACCGTATTTTAGCGGGTAAAGGAAGCGGCCAGAATTTTAGAAAAACAATCAAATGATTAAGGAGATATAAATGACAACTTACGTACCCCCAACTCACAACGACAATCCTCATTTACCATTCGGCGACCAAAGAAACGCCCCCTGGTACGGGAAAGACATTCTTTCTGTAAGACAGTTCGGGAAAGATGATTTGTCCTATATCTTTGATGTTGCACACGAAATGCGTGTCATGGTAGAAAGGATTGGTGCATTCGATTTATTGAAAGGAAAGATACTCGCCAACTTGTTCTATGAGCCATCTACCAGAACATCATCCTCTTTCACCGCAGCCATGGAACGCCTCGGAGGGAGCGTTATCCCGATTAACGAAGTACGTTATTCATCGGTCTCCAAAGGCGAATCTCTGCCCGACACGGTTCGCTCACTGGAATGTTATGCCGATGTCGTCGTTCTGCGACATCCTGAAGTCGGTGCATCAGCAACCGCAGCGAAATACGCCCGTAAACCGGTCATCAATGCCGGTGATGGCGTTGGGGAACACCCAACCCAGGCATTATTGGATTTGTTTACAATCTCCGAAGAGCTGGGAAAGGTCGACGGGCTCACAATAACAATGCTTGGCGATTTGCGCAATGGGCGAACCGTACACTCACTTTCACGTCTTCTCTCGCTGTATGACGTCAAACTAAACTACGTATCTCCGGATATTCTGAAAATGCCGCCGGAAATCATGGCTGAACTCAATGAAAAGGGCATCGTTCAAAATGAGTACACTCAGCTAGAAGATGTAATTCGTGAAACGGACGTTTTATACGTAACCCGTGTTCAAAAAGAGCGTTTCGACAGCCAGGAAAATTATCTCAGCGTCAAGGGTGCATATATGATTACCCCGGAAACGCTGGCAAGCGCCAAAGAAAAGATGATCGTCATGCACCCGTTGCCCCGTGTCGGTGAAATCAGCATGGAACTTGACGACGATCCCAGAGCGGCTTATTTCAGACAAATGGAGTATGGTTTGTATGTGCGTATGGCATTGCTAGCGATTGTTTTAGGGAAAGCATGAGAATGAAATTTTTCGAAAAACTAACCCAACGCATCCGTAAAATTGACTCCATCCTGGCGGTAGGGATTGACCCGAGGAAAGGACAACTCAAACAACCATACCACGAAACTTTAACGGATTACTGCAAGCAGCTGATAGCGCAAACGAACCTGTATGCGGCAGCTTACAAGCTCAATATCGCATTCTTCGAACGTTTCGGCTGGCAAGGTCTTCGTTCGCTGGAAGAAGTTATCCACACCATTCCGGATGACATTCCCATCATCCTTGATGTCAAACGCGGAGACATCGCCGCGACTGCCGAGGCTTATGCAAATGCATATTTCGACAATCTCGGTGTCGATGCTGTAACTGTCAATCCGTATATGGGAAGAGATGCAATTTCTCCTTTTTCAAAATATCATGAGCGCGGAGTATTTTTACTGTGCAAAACATCCAATCCGGGGGCTGCCGATTTACAGGATTTGGTCATCCAAACAAATACCTCCGGTGAACAAACACTGTACCAACGTGTCGGATTGTTGGCGGAGGAACTAAACAAAAACAAGAACATTGGGTTGGTAATCGGCGCAACCCAAGTGGCTTCAATCAGAGAAATGCGCTCATTGTTACCCGAAACCTGGTTTCTGACCCCGGGGATAGGTGCGCAAGGCGGTAACGCAGCCAAGTGCATTGAAGCGGGAATTCGAAAGGACGGATTAGGTCTACTAATCCCTGTTTCCCGCGGTATTAGCCAATCTGAAAACCCCGAAAAACTAGCGATGCTTTACCGTGACAGGTTCAACTATGCACGAGATAACGCAAAGATTTCACAAGTCAAGAAACCCGATGCCGGAATATCCGATTTGGAAAAACAGGAAATTGCCTTAGGCTTGTTCGATGCCGGATGTATCCAATTTGGAGAATTTACATTGAAATCAGGTCTGAAATCGCCGTTTTACATCGACCTGCGCAGATTGGTCTCTTATCCTGGCTTGCTCGCCAAAGTCGCAGCAGCGTATGTCAAAATAATCAAACCGTTGAAGTTCGATGTCCTTGCGGGAATACCTTATGCAGGTCTCCCGATTGCCACAGCAGTCGGGCTAAGTGCTGGTTGGCGTGTCATCTATCCGCGTAAAGAACAAAAAGCATACGGCACAAAATCAAAAACCGAAGGCGTTTATGCACCGGGTGAAACAGCCGTAATCATCGATGACTTGATTACCACAGGCGGCAGCAAAACCGAAGTCATCACCCGGCTTCAGGAAGTTGGGTTGAAGGCGAATGCTGTTGTCGTGTTGATTGACAGAAGAAGTAAAACCGCCAGAACGGACTCTCAATCTCGCTATACCGTTAAATCCGTATTGGATATTTACGAATTATTGGAAATCTACCGTCAAACCGGACGAATTCAAAACGATCAAATTCAAAGTGCTACCGCATTCCTCGAAAAATAAGTGGAGAATTTATGTATCCGTTGATTAGAAAGATTCTGTTCCAAAGCGATGCTGAATTCGTGCATCAGCTGGGTATCCGTTTTTTTCACACACTCGGACTATTTCCGGGATTATGCGACCGTCTCCGCAAAACTGCCACCAAAGAGGGGGGAAAACCCGTGTATGCTTTTGGCTTGAAATTTGCGAACAAAGTCGGTCTGGCAGCCGGTTTCGACAAAGACGGTGTTGCCTGGCGAGGGTTATCTGCTATCGGGTTTAGCCATATCGAAATCGGGACAGTAACACTGGCTGCTCAATCCGGAAATCCTAAACCGCGTATCTTTCGTTATCCGAAACAACAGGCTATCATCAACCGGATGGGGTTTCCGGGTAAAGGAAGCCAATACGTTCTGACACAATTATCAAAGAAAAAACGCAAGCCAAACAGCAATTTCGTTCTCGGGATAAATATCGGCAAGAACAAGAACACACCGAATCAAAACGCTGTCAACGAATACGTCAAACTTTTCAATCTATTTGCCGGCACAGCCGACTACATCGCAATCAATGTATCCTCACCGAATACAATCGGCCTTCGTCGTTTGCAGGCGAGAAATCAGCTTGAAATCCTGTGCAAGGAATTAACCGCTACGCGGAATGCTTACCATAAACAGCATGACAAACTCGTTCCGCTCCTGCTGAAGATATCACCGGATTTGAATGACGAAGACATAGCAGATATCGTCGAAGTTGTTATGCAAACAGGTATCGACGGGATTATTGCCACGAATACGACTATCAGCCGGCCTGATAATCGAAGCCATTGGGAAGAAGGGGGATTGAGCGGTAAACCGCTTTTCGAACGAAGCCTGGAGGTAATCCGAAAGATCAATTCAATCACCAATGCAACATTACCGGTGATTGGTGTCGGTGGTATTTTTTCTTATGATGATGCACAAAGGATGTTGGATGCAGGGGCCGTTTTGGTACAAACCTATACAGGATTTGTATACAACGGCCCCGGTTTCATCAAAATTCTAATCCGGAATTTATGACAGAAAAATCATCTTTACGGAATCATAAATCCGAAACGCCAAATGCCGTTTTCTTCTTGGGCCACCTTCGATGAGGTGCCAACAACCTGGAACCAGGTAACCCCCGGATGAAGCGGGAAACGACTGCCATCGTCATACGTCAGAAAAACTACCTCTCCGCTCTTTGGGCGAGCCCAATTCACTTTGAATGCTTTCCCGTCACGGAACACGATTGCTTTCCCGTACCCGTTGAGGTTGATTCTGACGATTTCGGATGTTGCGGTTTTGTAGTAATAACTGTGTTTTGCAAACAGAATTACGACATTGTCTGCCCCAATCTGTTCGTTGGTCAGCCTGTCGACCATTGGAGCATATTCTTCTCCCTGCCCCTGATCGAAAACATTATCCTGAAAACGAAGGTAACGGTTCGATGCCGGGTCGTAATCCCATCGATTGTAGCTATCGCCGGAGTAACGCGTAAAAACCTGTTTACCGGTGATACCATTCTCCGGAACAATTAAATTGAAATAATATCCGTCGAGATATTGTCGTTTTTCCGGCACCTTTCTGTTTTTCGCCATATATTCGGTCAAAGCCTGCGTATCGATCAACAAGATATCAGTACCGTTCGGATCATAACGACAAAACGGGTTTCCGACCGTCGGAGGGCAATTATGCCGGCTTCCTTCCAGAGCAAGTCGATTCGAATAGGGCGCGTTGAAAAGTTTTCTGTTGATTCGCGGATCCGCACTGCCGTAAGCGAAGACCGTCTTATACGCCCGAATTAGAATGTCATCGAGCAAACGAGCTGAACGCACCGGACCGACCAATTCGGCATTTTGTCCGTAAAATATCGCATGGAAACGCGTGTATCCATTGTTGTGGTAATAATCGAAAACAATATCTGCTTTCGATATTCCCCAGGGAGGACGTGACAAACGCCGCGGTATGATGCTGACTTTCACGGCAACAGGGTGACGGTCAAGAATAGACGGGTCAGTAACCGGCAATCCGGTTAATGGATTGATATTCGCCGGAAAGCCCGAAGGTCCATAGCCTTCTTTGGGATAGTTCTTCAGCATCCTGTTCGATGGCAAAGAAACCTCCGCCGTCGGTGTCATGGTTTCTGTTGGAGTCACCGTATTGGTTGCAGTGGCAGGGATTGCGGTATTTGTCGGCTTGATTTGTACCTTTGTCGGCAGCTGATTAGCCGGCACAGTCGTTGCTGTGCTTTGGGATGGTTTTTGTGGATTGCATGCCGCTAAAACCACCATGAGCATGAATAGTACAAGGATTTTTTTAGTAAACATAAACTGTATCCTCATCTTGTTTGTTTTATTTATCGTCGTCTGGTAATTCCGGTAAAACAAAATCGAACCGCCAATCATCACCAGAATGAGTCATTTCCGACACATCGTTGATTATGATGAACCAGGTATTCCCCGGTTTGAACGGGGCAGGATTACCATCTTTAAGCAATATAGATAATAGCCTTCCGTCCAGAACTCTTTCCCACAATCCTTCATAAGCATACCCCTCACGGAAAAAATAAGCCTTGCCCTTGCCTTTGAAATCCATTTGAAAAATCTCAGTATCGGAAGATTTCAAGTAATAGCTGTGCGGGATGAAGAGAACAACAAGGTTGTCCGCAGTAATCGGTTTGTTCGTCAATTTATCCGTGAGCACCGTATATTTTTCGTCTTCTTTCCGGCGAGCATCGACGGCATCCTGATAGCGGACATATTTATGCTTAATCGGATCGTATTGCCAATAATGATAATCGAACATTGAATAACGCACAAATACCCGATCCGCATATTCGGAAGACCTTGAATTATAGTTTCGGAAGTAAAGTCCGGTCAAATCCTGCCGGCTATTGTCAACGCCGCGTTTGTTGATGTACTCTGTTATCTGTTCAGTATTCCCGAAGAGGTTATTATAACTCTTGATACTCTTATCCCGGCAAAGCGGAGGACAATCACGATCGACCACAAACAGGTTTTTGTAATCGGTTTCCATTAAATATTTTTCGACCTGATCATCCGCACCATTGAAAACGAAAACACTTTTATACATGCGGAAAATATTTTCATCGAAAAATCGGGCTGAGCGTATCGGGCCTGCCTTGATGACGTCATTCCCATAGAATATAGCGACGAACCGGGTCAAACCCCATTCAAGGTAATATTCATAAACATGATCAGCGAATGAAACGCCATACTGCGGACGAACACTCCTAGGTATATTCGGGATTTTCATGGCAATTGGTCTTCTGTCAAGAAGCCCCGGATTCTCAAGCCGAAGACCGGTTAGGGGATTAATATCATCCGGGAAATATAGCGGTCCGTAAGAAACCAGTGCAGGAATGGTTACCGATGGTGTCATCGATGGGCGGGGTGTACGCGTGTTCTTCGGGGTAGAAGATGGCACAACGGTGCTGGTTTGCGCCGGCGTATTCGATGGTACGGGAGTACCCGTAAACAAGTGATGATTGAGCACGCCTTCGGGAGTGCCTGCGGCAAGCACAGGCATTTGATTCGCTGAAGAGAGCTTGGCATAATTGCAAGCACCGAGCGAAAAAGCAAACAACAAAAATACAGACAGGAATAATTTATTTAGTTTCATTTTCCCTTCGACAGCATTGTAAGCATTAATAGAAAATATCATACCTCACAATCGTTCACTTGCCAAATTACCTGCCACTTGAATTTTCCGGTTTATCGTCTATAATCACTTTCGTGAAAATTTACCGTTGGTTACAAAATCTGTTTCTCGAAAAAGATCTCCGCAAGCACCGCCTGTTCTTTCTGATAGCAATTGCAATCATCACAGGCTGGTTGATGAATACACCTCCAGGGATATGGGGAAAAGCCGACGCAATCGGTTATGCAGTCTGTCACCGCATCGATTTGAGGTCCTTCCATATCGGGATACGCCAGTTTCCGCTTTGCGCCAGATGCACGGGACAATACCTGGGGATTGTCGCAGGGATTGTAATTCAGCTAATTTACGGGAAAAGAAACGGCGGGAAGTATCCGCGATGGCTGGTTATCATCATGGTTCTCTTTGCTTTGGCATATGCCATCGACGGCGTCAATTCATATTTGCATCTTTTCCCGATAAAACCAAAATTCTTGCTCTACGAGCCAAATAACACATTCAGGCTTCTCACCGGTTCCGGTTTTGGTCTGGCGATTGGGTTGATCATCATGCCTGTTTTTCACCAATCCATGTGGAAACAATGGAGCACACAGCCGCCAATCAACTCTTTTCTGCAATTCTTTGTCATCATCGCTGTTTTGCTTTCCGCTGACCTCAGCATCCTGTTCGGAGTAAGTGCCCTCATGATACCGCTCGCTTTGCTCAGTGCCGCTGGCGTTCTCCTGATACTGACGCTGGTATATTCGATGCTCTGGGTGTTGTTACTCAATTTGGAGAACAGTTTTGAAGACATCAAATCAGCCGGGTTCGTCATGCTTGCCGGTTTGATTACGGCATTGGTACAAATCATTGTTTTTGATATAATTCGTTATTCCATGTTTGGAACATGGGCAGGTTTTATATTCAAATAGCACCATTATCTTATCAGGATTTATATTCAACCATACAGGAAGTACAATGGACGTTTTTACCGCATTCGGATTATCAGCAAGCGCAGGATTGAACGCTTACATACCAGTCTTGGTTGTCGCACTTGTATCGAAATTTACGAATTTAATTCATTTGTCATCCCCCTGGAACGCCATCGAAAACTGGTGGGTTATCGGAATTCTGGTTGTTTTGTCAATCGTCGAATTCTTTGCTGACAAAGTTCCGGCAGTAAACCATGTCAACGATGTCATTCAAACATTCATCAGACCCGTTGCCGGGGCAATTGTTTTCGCTGCAAGCGCAAAAGTAATCACATCGATCCATCCGGTGTTAGCAATCATTGCAGGTATTTTCGTTGCGGGGTCGGTACATGCCGTAAAATCTCTGGCTGTCAGACCCGCTGTCACAGCCACAACAGCAGGCGCAGGGAATGTCCCCGTAAGCATCATGGAAGATATTGTTGCAGCCATTATTTCGTTTTTGGCAATCATCATTCCTGTAATCATTGCCATCATTCTCGTGCTACTGGTTTCGTGGATCATCTTTCGCTGGTATGGTAAAACCAAAACTGCATGAAAACGCGCTGCATCCTGAGTAGGGAAAAGCACCAGCGTAATAAAATCAAAGCCCGATAAAATTCAATGAAAAAACAAAAAAAAGCCTTTGATGAATACATCAAAGGCTTTTTCTAATCGTCCAGAACCTGAATAGTATTCTCCGGCTCAAAACTGAGCTGGATACTTTCTTTATCCTTAGCCTTTTGAAGATCCTTTGTCGGAATATCCACTACAAGTTTCCGGTTGTTAGCTGTCACAATTTGCAAACGGGTTATACTTCCACGGAAAATCTTTTTGAGAATACGCCCGTCCAGTTTATGTGAATAACGATCAGCAATTGAAAACCCGTCGGGTCTGACCAAAACAGGAACTTCACTACCCGGGGGTTGATTACCGGTTACGTCGAAACGTCCAATAGGGGTTTCGAGAACATACCCCAATTCACGGCGAGAAACAGATGCCCGCATGATATTGTTCATACCCAGAAATTGCGCAACGAAAACAGTCTTCGGGTGAAGATAAATCGAATCCGGAGTGCCGCTTTGGACAACGCTGCCCTGATTCATGATAATCATCCGATCAGCCAAGGAGAAAGCTTCTCCCTGATCATGCGTAACATAAATCGTCGTTTGATTCGCCGTCCGCAGGATCGTCCGCAATTCGCCGACAAGCTGCTCGCGTAACTGAAAATCCAGAGAACCAAGCGGCTCATCAAGCATCAGCAGCTCAGGATGGGGCGCCAGCGATCGGGCTAACGCCACACGCTGTTTTTCACCGCCTGACAAGGTCATTACCGACCGTTTCGCATAGCTTTCCACTCCGACGAGCCTCATGGCGTTACTGACTTCCTTGTCAATCTCCGACTTGTTCTTTCTTTTCATCCGCAACCCAAACGCGATATTTTCATAAACATTCAAATGGGGGAATAGCGCATAATCCTGAAACATCAATCCAAAGTTTCTTTTATGTACCGGTGTATTCAGCACTGAATTTCCAAACCATTGGATATCACCGGAATCCGGTGTTTCAATTCCTGCAATGATATTCAGCAAAGTCGTTTTCCCACAGCCGCTTGGACCAAGTATCACAACAATTTCATTGGGCAGTACGGAAAATGACAAATCATTCAGCACCTGTTTTTCATCGAAGGTTTTACATAACCTTTCAACAAATAAACCCTTTTCCGAAGATACCATTTTGTCTATCATTAAAATTCACCCTGCCCCTTGATTTTGAATTTTTCGATCACTGCCATCCCGGCTACGACAATGAACATCAACAACGTGCTCAGCGCCATTGCTTTTCCGTAATTCAGGGCACCCGGGCGCGATAGCAGCCGATAAATCATCACCGGTATCGTCGGATATTCAGGCCGATAAAGCAATGCTGTTGCTCCGAACTCTCCCATGGATATCATGAACGCAAATGTTGCTGCTACGATGATTGTCTTGCCAATGAGCGGAAGTTCAATGTATCGAAAACTGTCGAACGGATTTGCTCCGAGCACTGACGACGCAAATATCAATTGTGGCTGAATACGATTGAAAGCCGGGGTCAATATCCGCACAACAAAAGGAAAAGCAACCAGCGCATGCGCAATGGGTATGATAACAGGGGATGCCCGCAAGTCCAGGGGAGGGTGATCAAAAGTAATGATGAAACCCAATCCCAATGTAACCGCTGACGTCCCCAAGGGAAGTAAAATCAACGGGTCAAGCAAATGCCTGATAATCTTGCTGCTCTTTCTGGAAAGCAGATATGCGGTCGGAAGCCCGATACCAATGGATATCAACACAGTCAAAAACGCATAGAGCAATGAAATCGCAACAGACACCATCGGTGAAACATCAGCAATCGATTTGTTCGAATTTACACTCAGCTGCCTGAAAAATTCCAGCGTAAAATGTGTATTTACCGGAACACCAGCTTTGTATATTGACGAAAAAAAAGATTGATAAACAAGCGAGCCTAACGGGAACAAGGTCAATCCGGCTAGAAAAGTTACGACTAAATACACCATCAGCTTAACTTTGGTCGATTTGGCAGCGACCAAACCGGAACCCGAATTGTCGTCTTCCAATGGCATGGAAAGGGTATTCGACAAGCGGGCATACAAAACGGTCAAAACGAGGGTAAAAACAATCTGAATTAACGACAATACTGCTGCAACGGGCAAATTGAACAAACTGATTGTCTGGTAATAAATTTCCACTTCAAGTGTCGAAAATCTGGCTCCACCCAAGACCAGAATAACCCCGAACGAAGTGAAATCAAAGATAAAAACCAGCAAGCCTGCTGCCAAAATCGCCGGTGAAATCAACGGAAGGATTATCCTGACAGTACTTTCGAACCAATTTGCCCCTAACACTTGGGCTGCATTGCGTAATTTTATTGAAAGACGCCCCCAGAAATCACCGACGATGCGAATTACAATCGTCGTATTGTAGAAAATATGCGCAAGCAAAATTGCGCCGAAAGTATGGGAAAGCTGCACTACGGGTACTTCGAGTTTGAAAATGGACATTAAAACCAGATTAATCGGGCTTCGGGGACCCAATAAAGACGTAAAGGCAGTGGCGACAACCAAAGTCGGCATGACAAAGGGTAATCCCGTTATCAATCGAAGAAATGACTTTCCCGGAAACTCAAAGCGTGCAAAAACGTATGCTCCCGGCAGCCCGACCAATAGTGTCAACAACGTCGATAAACCTGCCTGATACCCGGTGAACAGGATCGTTTTCCGTATCGCAGGATCTGAAAAAACATCAACGAAGAGTTGGCTTACGCTGCTTGACGAGCGGCTGATACTGGTTTGGATAATAGTTGCAAGGGGAAAAAAATAAAATAGCGACAAAAACCCGAGCGGAAGCAGCCAAAGCAAAGCATTCATCCACTTCAGGCTTGGGAAACCGCCAAATCGGTTATTCCGGAAAAAGGACACGAAATGCTTCCCTCGGGTTGGTTGTGCGCATTGACTGTCAGAAACAGATTATTTCAAAATCGTATTGGTCCATTGCTTCAGCCATTTTTCACGATTCTTCGAGATTTCATCCGGTGTAAGGGAAACCGGATTTTCAGGAATTGCCAGATAATTCGTGAAAACAGCATCCATCTCAGCATCAGGATTTACAGGAAAAACGTACATTTGCAAAGGTATGTCTTCCTGAAACTTTTTGGATAACATGAAATCAATCCATTTTTCAGCCAGTTCGCGATTTTCCGTACCTTTCAGGATACCAACGAACTCAATTTGCCGAAAACAAGTTCCGTCGGAAACAATTGCTGCTGTCGGTGGCTCGGCAATTTTCTTTTCCGAAAACATCACCTCGAACGAAGGACTGGAGCCGTAAGATACAACAATCGGCCGTGTTCCACCCGATTGGCTGAATTCAGTATAGTACGCAGTTTCCCAATTATTGACAACCAGCAAATCGTTTTTCTTCAATCCTTGCCAATAATCAAGATACTCGCTTTCCCCGAAGTGGCCAATCGTTGTCAGCAAAAAAGCCAGCCCGGGGGAAGAAGTTGCCGGGTTTTCCACAACAAGCATCCCCTTGTATTCCGGTTTGAGCAGGTCTTCCAAAGAAGAGGGCGGAGCTAGTTTTTTGTCTTTGAAATACGAAACTTGATAATTCAGGCACACATCCCCAAAATCGACAGGCAACACACGATTTGCATGATCCAAAATGAACTTCGCCGGTATTTTTTTCAAGATGGGGGAATCATAGGGCTCGAATATATCCTCATCCAAAGCACGGCTGAGAAAAGTATTGTCAAGTCCATAGAAGACGTCAGCGAAAGGATTTCCCTTGGAAAGCAAAGCCTTGTTCAAAGCAGTGCCTGCATCGCCTGAAACAATAAATTTCACTTTCACATGGTTTTCCTCTTCGAAAACTGCAAGAACATCTTTCGAAACGGAAAAAGAATCGTGTGTCATTACTGTGAGAGTTCTGGCTTTCGGTTTACCGCAAGCAGTAAGCAAGAACATACTCAGAAATACAAGCCAAAATGCTGCTTTTGCTTTCATTTAATTATCTCCATGAATAAGGTTACCTTGTTGTTGGATACACAATAAAAACCCGGATGCAACAAACACACCCGCTTCATCAGAAACCATTTGATTGCTAACACCACGGGTTGCGCCGAAATACAAAACATCGTTTGTCAGCGGATAAGCCAACCCGGTTGCGGTCACGCCTTTTGCGTCACCCTTCAAAGGAATTAACGAAACGGTATCACCACGGGAGCCATGAATGACAAAGCGCTGTTCGGAGCGGATCAGTGTTACTTTGGAGGTATTGTCAACCAGGGTGATTGTCACTTCCCGATAGTCAGGCTGTGTCAACAAGAGAACATTGGCTAATGTCATATCAATTCTTTTGCCTAGCGCTCCAAAGATATTGACTTGGCTTGCACCATGTTTAACCGCGTAATCAATGGCTAGCTCCAAATCCGTTTTATCTTTGGTAACCGGAAATTGAATGATTTCTATTTGCCTGCTTCTTAACCTGTTGAAATCTTCCTGTGAGAGGGAATCCAAATCGCCAATAACCAAATCGGGATCAAGGCGGTTTGCAAGGCAATGCTTTGCTCCCCCGTCAGCAGCAATGATGTAATCACTAGCCCGGATTTCATCGACAAACTTCGCAAAATCCTCGATATCGCCATTCGCCACGATCGTTACGAACATAAAAAAGCCCTTCCATGTTTCCCGCGGAAGGGTCGATTGCTCAGGTTGCGACATTCCCTCCGCCGGTATTATCCGGATCAGGTATACGGGTAGAAAGATATCGTCTTTCCTCTCAGCCCAGCAACACTGAGCTCCCCGAGCCTTTATTTATCTGGATTTAAGTATAATGACAAGAAAATAGATTGTCAAGCAAGCAAATCTCTTGCTGAACTAATATCTCTTTGAATTTGTTTTCTCAACGCATCAACCGACTCAAACTTCATTTCATCCCGCAATCTTTCGATGAAATCCAGTTGAAGATACTTTCCGTAAATATCAGCTGAGAAATCCAGGATGTGCGTCTCGATTTGCGGTTTGCTCTGCCCCGAGCCGAAAGTGGGTCGCAACCCGATGTTGGTTACAGCCGGATAAGTCTTTCCATCCAGAATAACCCGGCAGGCATAAACACCATTTTCAATCTTTGCACGTTGTGCCCACACTTCCAGGTTTGCTGTCGGTGCACCCAACAATTGCGCACGGTGATCACCTTCCACTACAAAACCATCGATACGATAGGGCCTTCCCAAAAAGAGGGCAGCCTGACGGACATTGCCACTTGCCAAAAATCCCCGGATAGCACTCGATGAGACTATTTCGCCATGGAGCCGAAACGGAGTGATGACATTCACGCAAAACCCCATCCGTTTTCCGATTTTTGCAATTTCACTGAGATCACCGCGCCGGTTGTGCCCAAGTGCAAAATCGTGGCCAGCAAACAAACAATGAACTTGCAAATGCTCATTCAGTTCTTTGATAAACTGTTCAGCTGTTTTTGACGCTGTAAATTCTGTAAACGGGTAGGTGATAATCACATCTGCACCAAACCGGTTCAACAACGCAGCCTTTTCTTCCGGAGTGGTTAGATATGCCGGGTTCGCACGTTTCCCCAAAACAACCGCAGGGTGAGGAAAAAAAGTCAGAACTACAGCAATGGAACCGGCCTCATGAGCACCTTTCGATAATTGTCTGATAATCTCCTGATGACCTCGATGAACGCCATCGAAGGTACCAATCGTCAGCCATGTGTTTTTTTCGTGAATGTCTTCAAGAGACCAAAAATGTTTCATTGCGATGTGTTTTTACCGGAAATAAACCGCTAATCATTACCAATAAGTCGATACTAAGACTGGAAAAAGACTTTCTTGGGCTGCCACTCGTTTTCTTCTTCGACAAGCTGAAGAAGTGCCACAAGATCACCTTGTTCAGTAATTCCCCGTACCATTGAAGGAGAGCCGGGTTCTGCCGGAATACGATGGCCATGCCGCACCTTGTCAACCAAATCGCTATTCAGTTCAATCATCGGCCAATCGCCAAGCGCTTCTGCGGCAGGGATCAGGAACTTGTACCAATCACCGGCAAAAAACGAATCTTGCAGTTCACGTAAAGGTACTGCGTCACGAAGTGTAAACCGCCCGCTTTTTGTGCGACGCAAGCCAATCAAATGCGCACCGGTTCCCAGCTTCTTTCCCAAATCATGCGCCAGAGACCGGACGTATGTTCCGGATGAGCAAAACACATCAAGAACAGCTTCCGGTGGCACCCATTCCAATAATTCCAGGCTGTAAACATGGATTTTTCGGGGTTTCAACTCAAATTCTTCTCCCTGACGGGCACGCTCATAAGCTTTCTTGCCCTTGACCTTGACCGCAGAATAGGGAGGAGGTACTTGTTCAATCTCGCCGACAAATGACTGCAACGCTTCTTCGAAGAATTCTTCGGTGATGTTATCAGCATCTGCCGTTGTCGTAACAGTTCCCTCGGAATCATAGGTATCGGTTGCCCGGCCCAACTGAATGGTCGCCTGATATCTTTTGTCAGAAGCAGAGACATATTCACTCAGTCTGACAGCGGGACCGACAAGTACGACAAGTACGCCCGAGGCACGCGGATCCAATGTACCCGTATGCCCGGCACGTCTGATTCCCGTGCCGCGGCGAACGATTTGCACTACGTCGTGTGATGTCAAACCTACCGGTTTGTCAATCACCAACACACCAGAGACGATGTTTTTCATTAATTTGCTATCCATTATTTACTCCCATGAGCATGAATTATTGCGCTCTCTTTCTCTGAATACCGATTATCTTCCGACAAAATATTCGCTCTCGTTACCATCAATACTTTTTCAATCACATCATCCATGTGTCCATCTATCGTTGCCCCGGCAGCAGGTTTATGGCCGCCACCACCAAACACAACAGCAATTTTCGATACATCGATCCCTTGCCTTGAACGCCAGCTGACTTTCACCTTGTTGTTTTCCTGTTCGATGAAAATCACTGCAACATCAATATCCTTGATCGAGGAAAGGATATTGATCAAATCAGCATCATCATTCTCCGGATAAGAGGATTGTTTACGGTCTTTAAGGGTCAGGGAGGTCCACACAACCCGGGCCTCTTGTGTCAGTTTAGATAACCCGGCTCCCCAATATTTTAATGCATTAAAGGATTTTGTGAGCAACGCATTTTTGTAAATTCGGTATAAATCCGCACCGGCTTCCTGCAAACCCGCTGCGACAATCAAGGTTGTCGGTGTTGTGCTCTCAGTTCGAAACCCGATCGTATCGGTAACAATCCCGTTCAACAAACACGTAGCCACTTGTTTGGTCACAGGCAAGCCGATTTCGGGCAACAGCTGTGCCAGGATTTCTGCTGTGGCAGGAGATTCCGGCAGCACCAGATTCGTTTTCCCAAAAGCAGTATTGGTTACATGGTGATCAATCACCAAGTCCGGTTGAGGTAGTGTTTGCAATACCTGCCCGGTCCTCTGCAAATCAGAACAATCCACAACGATAATATAATCCGGTTTTTGTTGAACTTTTCGCTCAATTTCTGCAGCAGCTGGAAGATAATACAAACTTTCAGGTACACCATCTTCGAGCACCATCTGGATATCTTTTCCGGCTTCGCTCAAAGCCAAGCCAAGCCCCAACAATGAACCCACTGCATCACCATCCGGGCGAACATGCGATACGATGAGAATTCGTTGAGCTTTTCGGATTCCTGTGGCGATTTTTTCAATTATTTCCGGTGTCATCGTCAGATTGTGCATCGCTCTTTTTCGCTTTTTCTGCTGCATGGATTTCTGCAATTAACCTTGTTATTTTGTCTGCGTGCTCAGGATTAGGATCCCAATGAAATCTTAAACGTGGAAACGAGCGCAACTGGATGCGTTCTGCCAGCGTTTTGCGTAAATACCCGTTGGCATGCTGCAAACCGTCCAGAATAGGTGATGACACCTTCGATCCTTCAAACGAAGAAATATATACATCAGCAAAAGCCAATTCTTTGTCGACCCTCACGCCTGTAATCGAAACATTAACAAGACGCGGATCCTTGATGTCATTGAGCAAAATCAATGATAATTCCTCGAAAATTCTGTCTGCTATTCGCCGGGCGCGTGTTTTCGATACCATAATAATTCATCCATACTCAGAAAGGTTTAACGATTTCCGTCACGTAACATTCCAAAATATCACCGATTTTGAAATCATTGAACCCTTTAATGCCAACACCACATTCGAACCCTTGTCTCACCTCACGTACATCTTCCTGATGCCGCCGAAGTGAAGCAAACTCGCCTTTGTAAATTTCTTCGCCACCTCGCAAAACCCTTATCTTCCCGTTACGGCGCAGTTCACCTTCCAGCACTTTGCATCCGGCGACCTGACCCAATTTGGATGCCTTGAAGGTTGCAAGCACTTGTGCTTTACCGACAGTAACATCTTTTTCCTCAGGCTCAAGCATACCTTTCAAAGCTTTGTCGATATCTTCCAGCAAACGATAAATGATATTGTAAATCCTTATTGAAACACCCTCACGCTCGGCAAGACGCCGGGCGGCATTATCCGCCTGAACATTGAACCCGATGACAATGGCATTCGATGCTGACGCAAGCATGATATCGTTTTCACCGATATTTCCCGTTGCGGCATGAAGTACATTGACATTAATTTCGCTCTTGATATCATTGATTGAGGAAACGATAGGCTCCAAAGAACCCTGAACATCAGCCTTGATGATGATATTCAGTTCTTTGAGATTACCGGATTCAATTTGTTCGTACAATTCTTCAAGGGAAAAGGACTTCTTTGACTTCTTGCTTTGGTTATCTTCATGTTGTTGGCTCTTGACCAAAGCCCTTGCTTCACGCTCAGTTTCGACCACACGGAACAGCGTGCCAGCTTCCGGCACTTTGTTCAACCCCATGACAGAAACCGGGGTGGAGGGGCCCGCCTCTTCAATGCGCTTTCCTAGATAATCGAACATTGCACGAATGCGTCCATAGGCTTCGCCGGCAATGACAACATCGCCGATATGGATCATACCATTCTGAACCAGAAGTGTGGCGACAACGCCGCGCTTCTTATCCCGTTTGGCTTCGATTACGGTTCCGACAACCATCCCTTTGGGATTGGCATTAATTTCCATTGAGTCAGCAATGAGCAAGATGGCTTCGAGCAAATCTTCCAGCCCTTCATTCTTTTTTGCAGACATTGGCACAACGATTGTGTCACCGTCCCAATCATCGGGGACCAACCCCGCCTCAGCCAGCTGTTGTTTAACACGTTCAGGGTCAGCATTGTCTTTATCCATCTTGTTCAATGCCACAATCATCGGGGCTTTTGCAGCTTTTGCATGTGCAATTGCCTCTTTCGTCTGAGGTTTGACGCCATCATCAGCCGCAATCACAAGAACGACAATATCAGCCCCTTGTGCACCTCGTGCCCGCATGGCAGTGAAAGCCGCGTGTCCCGGTGTATCCAAAAAGGTAATTGGCTTCCCCTGATGAACGACCTGATAAGCGCCGATGTGTTGCGTAATACCGCCTGCTTCTCCGGAAGCTACACTTGTATGCCGAATAGCATCGAGCAGGGTAGTCTTTCCATGATCTACGTGTCCAAGAATAGTTACAACAGGCGCACGGGGGCTTAAATCTTTCTCTTTCTCCTGAGCGATTAATTGCCGCCATAACGGGATTTCACCCTGATCATCTTCACTGGTTTGCTGCAAGGACTCCGGTACAGCATCGAAACCCATCTCACCGGCAATAATGGCTGCCGTATCAAAGTCAATCAGCTGATTGATAGTCGCCATCACACCGTTTGCCATCAGAAGCTTGATGATATCAATCGGGCTGGCATTCAACACTTGCGCCAAATCTCTGACAGTGATACTCAGTGGGAGTTCAATTCGTTTTGTTTGACCATTCCCGCTCATTTTTACCTCCTTTTATCTCCTGTATGTACCACCATAACCCAATGAGCACGCGAGCGGGTTTCGTCGGTACTTAATCATCATAAACACACTTGTTTACAAATGTTTGTTTTGAACTATTGCAACTTGCCTGTTTTTTCATCAGGCAAATTTTTCATATAGCTGGTTAATATGGCTATATCGCTTTCTGTGAAGTTCACTTTGAGCGCTTTTTCCAGTCGTCCTTGAAGTCCGTTTTGCCAGCAGGAGAGTGAAGCATGTAAATAAGCACCTCTGCCTGCCAGCTTGCCTGACGAATCGATAACAATGCCATCCTTGGTTGTGACAATCCGAATCAAAGTTCGCTTTGAATTCACCTGCCTACATCCGACACACGTGCGAATTGGGATATGTTTCTGTTTTCTCGCTTTTTTTCTTCTCACAGACATCATGTCAATCCCTGGAACTGCTATCGGAACGGGTTTAGGCTCAATAATCCCATTCTTCATCCCAATCTTCTTTGTTGCGTTTCCGCTTTCTGCGGTACAAAGTTATATCGTGATCGGGATCGTACTCAACTTCAAGATATTTCTTGGTTTTCTTTTTCTTCTTGGTCGGTTTGGTAGCAGGCTCGACACTCTCTTTTTTCTCGAAATCTTCCACATCGAATTCAAGTTCTTCGATATCCAGCATTTCAGGTTTCAGTTTGAAAATGTCCGTGATGCCTTCCGCATCCAGCACTTCAGGGGCTTTTTCACCTTCCTCGCTTTCCGCTTCGGATTCACCTTCGCTTGCTTCCGCAACAGGTTCGGCAAGTTCAGCCGGCATTTCAGTTTCATCGCCGGTTTCTGCCACTGTTTCACCGATTTCAGCATCTGCATCCGTTGCCGCTTCCGGCAGAGCAGTTTCTTCGGGTTCGACGGTTTCTTCTTCCTGCTCCGGAATCTGCAAAGCTGCGATGGACTCGCTGATTTCATCCATGGCTTTCGGACCGAGACCATTTATCCCCAGAACCTTGTCGGCATCCAAATTCATTTGAAGCATCAGGTTCCCAACGGTTTCATACCCATGCTCGAGAAGAATATTCTGAACCCGGTCGGATATCCCCAATGTGCTCAGGGGAAGCTCGAAAGCTGCCTCAGGGATAGACTTTTTAGCCTCGAGGATTTTTCCCTCTCGCTCAGTCCGTTGTGCTGTTTTCTTCAAAATCACACTGCGTTCAACACGGTCGACAAAATGAGCCATCACCTGATATTCTTCCGGGGTTACCGGTCTACCTTCGGCTTTCTTCGCCAATGATGCCTGCACTTGTTCGATAACTGCTTTCTCTTCCGGAGCAAACGGCATATATTCCGGATCATTTTCAAGTCTATACAACGTTTCGCTGGTGGCTTCCACCAGGCTCTTGATATCAATACGCCATGATGTCAGCTTGGCAGCCAATCTTGCATTTTGACCGTCCCTGCCAATTGCCAAACTCAATTGATCTTCCGGAACAACAACCGTGGCGGTTTTCGGGCCATTACCGGTATCGTGAAGATACACGCCCGTAACCCGCGCGGGGCTTAGCGCTTTGGCAATGAAAACAGCCGCATCAGGATTCCATTCGATCACATCAATCTTCTCATCGTTCAGTTCCCGAACAATCGCCTGTATCCGAACACCGCGTATCCCGACACATGCCCCAACAGGATCAACTCCTGGCTGCAAGGCGGAAACCGCAACTTTGGAACGCTGTCCCGGTTCACGGGAAATCGAGCGGATTTCTATCAAACCGTGATAGATTTCAGGCACTTCGTTTTCCAGCAATCTCCTGAGAAAATCTTTATGGGCACGTGACAAAATGATTTGCGGTCCCCGAGGAGACATTTTTACTTCGAGCAAAAGAGCGCGAATTCTGTCATGCAGTCGAAAATGTTCACGCGGAATCTGCTGACTTCGGGGCATAATTCCTTCGGCTTTCTTTTCCAGGCCAAGCGTGATATGCTGCGGGTTGATTGCCTGGATGACTCCGCTGATAATTTCACCAACCTGAGTGATGAAATGGTTGTACTGCACTTCCCGTTCCGCCTCACGTATTCTTTGTTGAATAACCTGGCGGGCTGTTTGTGCAGCCACTCTGCCGAACGATGGAGGAGTTGATTCAACGATAAGCATATCACCGATCTGAATTTCAGGATTGATTCTTCTGGCTGTCAACAAAGCGACCTCCGTGCGGTCATCCTGCACGTCATCTACCACTTCCTTTTCGGCAAGAATGCTGACATGTCCTGTTTCCAAATCGATTTCTGCTTCCACGTGTTGGGCACTGGAAGCATTTACCGCCCGCCGATAAGCAGATACCATTGCGGACTTCAAAGCTTCAAGGACAACATCTTTCGGCAAATCCTTGTCTTCAAGTACTTCATTGAACGCTAATTCGAATTCAGATTTCATCTAACCAATTCTCCATCATTAAATGACCAGTTAATCAGTGGTAATAGGTGCCTAAACGCAAAGAAAAGTGGGGGTTGCCCACTTTTGCAAGCACAACCTATATTGCTACCACCCTAGTGTTTTTATTTTAACATTAAATCCGGTTTGGCGCAAGGTAAAAACCGTGAAAATTTTAAGATCGAGCGATACTATTTTACAGGAAAAGAAACTTGAACATTCTCCATGACGGGTCATGCACATGGTGAAAATGCCCGTTTTCATCAAAATACGACCAGTTCCCGGCAACTTCTCCCATAATTGTATATCCCATTCTGCGATAAAACCGGATTGCGTCAAGATTGGTTTTACCAACGAACAAATACACTTGCGAAAATCCTCTTTTGCTGACCTGCTGTTCCGCATACTTTACCAGCAAGGTGCCGAGTCCCTGATTCCTGAATGCCGCTTTGACCCTGATGGAGAACAAATACGCTCTTGCAAGGGTGTTCTTTCCGGCATTTTTTGACGAGCGCAAATCAACAAAAATCTGGCCAAGAATACCTTGCTCGGGATTTTCCGCTACCCACATTATCGTTTTCCCCTGCAACATCTTTTTGTAAACATCCCGATACAGATAACGAAAATGTCGGTATTCGTCTCCCCACTCCAACTCGATTAAATCAGATTCATTTACTTTACGGATGATCAGATTCCCAAACACGCTTGATGCATCATGGCGTGCTGTTCCGGCTTTCTTAGTCCGCTGTTCCATCAGTTTCATTTTCATTGGAAGTAAGTATCTGCCGGAGAAAAGCATTCTCTTCTTCGCGAGTATGGATAACACCATCAACCCAACCGCAATAAAGTGCGTTCAGTATGCGCTTATACTCCGGGCCCAAAGGAATTCCCAACCGCTTTAAATCTGTCCCCGTTGTATTCGGTTTCAAGGACTTCCACTTTTTCATGTATTGCATAAAATAATCCTGCAACCAGGGTTCGGAAACCAGCAGGGAACAGGCGTAAACCGCAATCGATGGCAATTTTTTCATCAGCATTGCAAACCGACTCGGTTTCAGGTTTTGCCCTTCTTGCTTAATCGCATTCATCGCCTGACGGAGCAAGCCAATTGCAGTGGAAAGTGATTTTTGAATACGCAAGCGTTTGATTACCTCTTCGAAACCATCATTCCCGTATAGCCCAAACCAAAGCAAATAGGAAACAGCGACCTTATATGGAATTCCCCGCCATGCCTTATCGATTTGCCAAAATGATTCCGGCTTTTCGGACGATAACTTTTGTAAAACCTGCGGAAAGGATTCCGGGAAATTCATTTTCGGGTGAATTGCTGCCGGTAAAGCCAGCTCATTCAATCGGGAAACCATCGATGATGATTGTTTTTCCAGAAAAATCGCGTCCATTTCATGCCGGATACGATCCCCGGATACTTTTCGCAATAAAGCCCGCGCGTCATCGATCAAGCGCATGGTACGGTATTCAATCTCGAACCCGTATCTTTGCTCATAACGTACCGCCCGCAGCATTCTTGTCGGGTCGTCGATGAACGAAAGGGAATGTAATACCCGGATAACGCCCTTTTTTAAATCCTGAAGCCCTCCCCAATAATCATAAAGTTCACCGAAATGCTGTCCGTCCAGTCTGATAGCGAGTGTGTTGATTGTAAAATCTCTTCGATGAAGATCCAGTTTGATACTTCCCTGTTCGACGGTCGGCAAAGCAGTCGGGTGGGCATAGAATTCAGTTCGTGCCGAGATCAAATCCAGCGAATCGGGAAGAATCAATGTCTCTGTGGATTTCTCAGTATCAGAACTGCATTCCGCTGAATAGCTTCGTCTGGAAGTATAAGCAGACAAACGGGAAAACACATTCAGACCGGGCTGATTGATAATCCACTTGGCTGTGCCAAATCTATTATGGGAAACCAGTTTCCCGCCAAATTCTCTTTCAAGTTCCTTCCCCAACGCAATTGCGTTTCCTTCGACGACCAAATCCAGATCAAGGCCGGGTTTGTCAAGGAGCAGGTCCCGAACAAATCCGCCGACAAGATAAATGGCAGCATGCTGTTTCGTAGCTTTATCAGCGATAGCTTGCAGCAATGCCAGTAACGCAGACGGCAATTTACACGCCAGTTTCTCCGACAAGTTTGTTGAATGCTCCCAGGTTTGGTGGTTGCCAAAGAACTTGATAAGGTCCGTGCGGGTAACAATTCCAACAATCTCACCATCCTCGCTCACAACCGGAATCTGCCCCCAGCCGGAACGAATCATGAGGTCCTGAAGCGCGCCAATGGAATCACCGGGTTTGACGGCAAACCCGCCGGCCTCCATCAAACTTCGTGCGGTCAAGTTGATACCATGATTCAAGGCACGATCGACAGCCCGCCGTGTTAGCAAACCGATGACCGCATTATCTTCGACAACAGGATACCCTTCGTAGCCATATTTTCGCATCAGAAAATCCGCTTCTCTGGCTGTCATTTCGGGAGTAATCAAGAGCGGTTTTTTCGACATGATTTGTGCAACAGTGACAGCAGGAACAATGTGCTTGTGAAGCTGCGATAACAATTCGGTCAATACGGCATCCAGTTGTTTCTGCTTAATCAAAGCAGCTGCAGCACGAAGATGCCCGCCTCCCCCGAAAACAGAAACGATTTTCGAAACATCAATGCGATCTGACAAAGACCGGGCAATCAACTGAATGCCCCCGCGAATCCGGACAAGTACGAACAAAGCGTCCGGATCAAGCAAATCGCGCATTTTGTGAACAATGCTCGATAAATCTTCATCGGAATCCCGGGCATCGGCAGATGCAATCACAACATCGTGTCCATGAATGCGATACGATTTGGCATGCTCAAGCAGGTTCCGGTAAATAACCCGTTGCTTTTCGGATAAAGGCTGGTTGAGATATCTGGAAAGAATAACCAAATTTGCCTTTTTTTCCAGCAAAAAGGCAGCTGCGTGCACATCTCTTGGTGTAGTGGACGGATAAGTCAACGAACCTGTGTCTTCATAAATCCCAAGAAGCAGCAATGTTGCCTGTAAAGAGGTCAGTGCAATATCCCGTTCGCGAATAGTCTCGACAAACAAAGTCGTATTAGCACCGGTTTGATCGATGGTTACATGCCACGATTCGGGCAAGGGCTGTTTCAAGGCATGATGATCCGCCACATAGAATACGGTTTGTTCATTCACTCCGCGAATGCTGACTGCCGATTGTGTATCGACAATGCAAACCGTCTTGACATGCTGGTTGGGCAAATCGCGCGATTCAACAAATGGGAATTCCGAACCGTACAACGTCAGAAAGGAGCGGACGTTTCTGTTTAGCCGCCTGGGCAGAACCGGCAATGTCCGCTTGTCGACCAGAAATGTTCCCAAAAGCGATGCCACAGCGTCGAAATCGGCTTGCTCATGCGTTAATGAAATCCGTAATGTCATTGACCCATTCATCAATTCATTATACATTAAATGTATTATCATTAAATCATGCTATCGGAAATCCAGGCAATGGCAACAGGGAAGAGTACACTCTATGAACCTAGAACAACTGACAAATGAAATGCACCGTTTCGTAAAGAAAATGGGGTGGTATGATTCGGCAAGCAGGAAGAAACAAACTCCCAGAAATCTGGCGATATCTCTCGCAATTGAAACAGCGGAAGTGCTCGAACATCTGCAATGGAGCGAGGAAATCAAAAACAAAGAAGCGTTCGGAGAAGAGCTTGCCGACGTTGCACTCTACCTGTTGCAATTAGCCAGCATTACCGGTATCGATCTTGAAAAAGCAATCCTGGCAAAATTGGAAAAGAATTATCATCGCACCTGGAACGAGAATCAATAAACCGGAGGGTAAACAACAACCATGAAAGTAACCGTTTTCGGAGGTTCGTCACCCAAGGAAGGGGATTTGGCATATGCAAATGCCTTGACATTGGGAAAAATGCTGGCACAGCGAGGATGTACGGTAATCACCGGCGGGTACATTGGCACTATGGAAGCGGTATCCAAAGGTGCCCGTCTCGCAGGCGGAGAAGTCATCGGGATCACCTGTGATGAAATCGAGAGCTGGCGTCCCGTTTCTCCGAACGAATACCTAACGCAGGAAAACCGGTACAAAACCCTGAAAGAACGTCTTTATGCACTCATCGAAACACCGGATATTCTCATTGCCCTGCCCGGTGGCATTGGAACTCTGGCGGAAATTTCCCTGAGTTGGTCTCAGCTTCAAATTCAGGCGATCCCTTCGAAGCCGCTTATCATTATCGGTAAAGAATGGGAACATGTATTTTCGACCTTTTTTACCGAATTGGATGCCTACATGCAGCGCAAAGATGCCGGATTGTTGACATTTGCAGCCGATATTTCAAACGCTGTCGATATCATTGACGGGTTACTTGCCCAATAACCATCATCAATCGATGGACGATTCCCCAAAACCTGGAAACAACCATGCCTGCAATCAAACCTGCGGATTTAAAAATCAGAGTCGACCGGCTGAATACCGTTTTCGATAACCCGGAAAAATGCATTGCCGGTATTCGCGATATCCTCGATCATTATGCCACCAAATCCTTACGCCGGAATCGGTATAGCACGCACGCCATCAGCTCGTTGACATACAATGCACCCGGCCAGGTAACTCATGAAATTACCCGGTTTCTGGTAGAAAAGGGAGCAAATCAACCCGACTATCTGGATCGTCTTTCCAAAATCTTGTGGA
>CAYWFK010000030.1:0-32937 GCA_964457375.1 uncultured Anaerolineales bacterium | reverse complement strand
TTTACGAACCCCATTCCAAAGATGTATGCGGTTTTCAGCTACGACAAAATGACCGACGGTGTTCAATGGACCGCCCTGTGGTATCACAACGGGGAACTGGTCAATTACGAAACAAAACCTTGGGATGGCGGCAGTGGCGGGCTTGGCTTTTCCGACTGGCAGCCTGCACCTGAAAAGTGGCTTGCCGGAGATTATGCGGTCTACATTTTCATTGGGTACGAGTGGGTAACGGGAGGAAGCTTCACGGTTACCGGTGCGCCGGTTACATCCACACCATCACGCACCCCGAGACCAACAAGAACAGCAA
Source organism: uncultured Anaerolineales bacterium (assembly GCA_964457375.1). Taxonomy (GTDB): domain Bacteria; phylum Chloroflexota; class Anaerolineae; order Anaerolineales; family UBA11858; genus G519. Next base: position 32,630 of record CAYWFK010000030.1, on the reverse strand, counting down.
CGCCTACGCCAACAACATCATCGACCCCGCGCCCCACTTCGACGCCGACGCACAAACCGACAAGATGGCCAACGCTTACGAGAACACAAACGCCTATTCCTCAAAGCCCGACGCCATCCAAAACACCATCGCCAACCATTACCAGATGGCCGACAGCGACGAGGGTTACACCAAGTCCCACGATTACACGCTGGCCGACTGCGACGAAAAACACCCCCTGAGCAAATCAGTATTACGACATCTTGCTGCGATGACGGTCAGATACGATACGTCTTCTCGGCAAGATGCGTAAACGCAGCAGCAATCCTGGCTGCGACGCGGCCATTATTCAGCAGCAAGTCGATATTCGTTGCCAGCGATTCTTTTTTGGTTATCTGACTCACCCGGGATAGCAAATACGGGGTTACCGCCTGTCCGCGAATCCCCTTCGCCTTGACCTCCGCCAAAGCCTTCGAGACAGCACGCTCCACATACCCGGCTTCCAGAGCAGTCTCGTGCGGCGGGGGAACCACAACCAAAATCGCACTTTGCAGCCCCAACCCCCAGTGAGCCCTGGCAATCCTGACGACTTCTTCCGGTGTATCCGCACGGGCACTTACCGGCAATCCGCTTTTACGGGAATAAAACGCAGGAAACTCATCTGTTTGATAGCCGACAACAGGGACACCCATCGTTTCCAGATATTCGATTGTTGCCGGTAAATCCAAAATCGCCTTTGCACCGGCACAAACCACAATCACCGGTCTGCGTGATAACTCGATTAAATCCGTCGACACATCGAAAGCATTTCCCCGATGAACGCCGCCAATTCCTCCCGTTGCAAACACGCTTATCCCCGCCAGATGAGCGGCAATAATCGAACCGGCAACAGTCGTCCCGCCGCTTTTCCCGAATGCAGCTGCGGGCGCAAAGTCGCGATGGCTGATTTTCATCAAGTCTGTTTCGTTTGCCAGATATTCGAGCTGATCGGCAGACAGCCCAACATACACCGTCCCTTTCACGACCCCAACCGTTGCCGGGACGCTACCCTCATCACGGACGACTGATTCCATTTTCCGTGCCAAACTCAAATTGTCCGGGTGCGGTAAACCATGGGTTACCACGGCGGTTTCCAGAGCTACCAAAGGTTGATGATTGGTTAACGCGCGTTCCACTTCGGCGGAAATGACAAAATTGTTTTCATTTTTCTTATTCATATTCATATCACCAATTGATCATAAAGTTTTTCCAAAGTCAGGTCCGGCACAACCGCGCCGGGATACCGCAAAGTCAATGAAGCCGCAGAGACACCCAGCCTCATGGCGTCATCAAGATTGATTTGATTGAGCAAAGCAAAGATAATCGTTGCCGTCAAGGCATCACCTGCACCCGTCGGGTCAACGATTTCCGTGCGTACTGCCTGAATGTACCCGCTGGTTTCAGAAGTTGCATAACAAACCCCCAATTCAGCCAGTGTGATTACGGAGATTTTCACACCCTGCCCGACCAGGTGCTTGGCAGCTTCGAATATTTGTTCCTGATCATACGGATCGAAACTTCTCCCCAGATAAACGGCTGCCTCCTGCACATTCGGTGTAATCAAATCGAAGCCTGATAAAAACGGGGTCAGTTTTGCTGCCAGCTGAATCGAAGTCGGATCGGCAAAAACCGGAATTCCCGCTTTCTTTGCCAAAGCCATTGCTGTCCGCAGCGTTTTCTTCGAGAGGTTGGCATCGATGAATAAAATCGAAGCATCCATGAACAGGTCTTCACGGCTTTTGAGATATTCCGGAGAAAGAGCATTGAGAACTTTCATATCGTCCAACGCATATTGAAGTTCCCCGCTGCGGTTGACAACGCCAATATAAGCCCCCGTCGGATAAGCATCCGAAACGAGTGAAGAACCGACATCAACCCCTGCTCTATCCAGTTTCTCGAGCAGGCGCCTGCCCGCTTCATCGTCTCCGACGGAAGTCACCAAACGAACATCCTGCCCTAAACGAGCCAGATTTTCCGCCACATTTCTGGCGACACCACCGAAAGTGGTTTGAATGCGTGCAGCATTCGAAGTTCCCTTCTCGAGGGCAGCCTCGACCTTTCCAATGATATCCAAACCGGCCGCCCCGATGACCAGCACCGGACGGTTTGAAAGTTTTTCATAACAATCATCCATTCCCGTTTCTATCGACACGGCAACCAACTCCTTGAAATGACATCGTCAATTCTTATCGTTGTATCCCAAAGAGAAATTATGCTTATCCCTGACACAGCCTGAAACAGTAACGAACGGATGATTGTGCCACTGATCCATCACTTCGACAATTTCACCTGGGGTTTTCGTATATCGGGCTCATCATATCATAGATTTTCCGTCGTCAGCCTATTTCACCGACTTTTTCCGGTATCTTTCACGGTTACCCAATTCCTTGTCAGGATGTATAATCAGGAAAAAGAATGACGGGGAACAAACTCGCTAATGCGCATCGTTCCTTCTTCATCCGTCATTTTTTACGGCAATAAGTCGCACCATTTTACTAGCGCTAACACCCTGATTGCAACAGGCAAAATTCGTCCAATGGAGTACTAAACATGAGCAATTTTCCCGGAAAAGGTAAAGTAGCAGTACTAAAAACCTCACCCCAAACTGCGGTGGATGATTTCGAAAAATTAATGAAACTGGCAAATTTCGAAGAAGCACTACCCAAAGGAAACAAAACCGGTTTGAAAATCAATATTTCCTGGCAAACCTGGTATCCCGCCTGCTCGACGACGCCATGGCAGCTGGAAGGTGTGATTCGAACATTGCAGCACAACGGCTACAAAGATATTGTCGGGGTACATAATGACACTGTCGTCGTCAACACGGAAGACGGGGAACGCAATAACAAACACAAGTTCGTAACAGACAAATACAACGTTCCCTGCCTGTATTTATACAATCAGGATTTTGAATGGATCGAGTATGTCCCCAGGAACCACAAATTCCTGGTACTCGACAAAGTTTACCCGCAGGGTGTCTACATCCCCAAAGCATTACTGGGAATGAACATGATTCAATTGCCAACGGTCAAAACACATGTTTTCACCACCATCACCGGTGCCATGAAAAACGCTTTTGGCGGGCTTCTCCACCGTAACCGCCATTGGACACATGCTGTTATTCACGATACGCTCGTTGACTTGCTCGCCATCCAGCAGGAAATCCACCCGGGGCTTTTCGCAGTCATGGACGGTACGTTTGCCGGAGACGGTCCCGGTCCGCGAGCCATGCGCTGGCACGAAAAGGATATCATCCTCGCATCTGCCGATCAGGTTGCCATCGATGCCGTCTCTGCGAAACTTCAGGGTTTCGACCCGATGAGTTTACGTTTCATCCGTCTGGCACATGAAGCGGGTCTGGGCATTGGGGACCCCAAACAAATCGAAATCGTCGGATACGACATCGAGCAGGAATCGCCATGGCACTTTGTCCAGGAAGAAACTTTCGCCAGCCGCGGACAAAAGGCAATTTACCATGGCCCCCTGAAACCCTTCGAAAAACTTCTGCTCCAAAGCCCCATCGTTCCATGGGCATTCTTTGCCAGCAATTTCTATCATAACGTCTATTGGTATCCCTTTGTGGGCAGGAAAAGAGTTGAAGCTGCACTGCAAACCAAATGGGGTAAACTGTTCAGGGAATACGGAAACGGAGAAGTCGTTATGCCCGGTGTGGAACCCAAAACAGTCATTCAGGCTGTCGTTGGGCTGACCATCATCGCCGCCGCATTAGCCGGACTTGGCTCCCTGTATTTCCATGGCAGATAATCCGTTTTTCATCTAACGGATGAATTATCTATACTCCTGATCATTGTGAAAACAACCACCAAACCCGTAACTATCGATATCAGGAAGCTGATTTATGGGCTTCTGTTTGGCTTCCTTGTCATGATCATACTGATTTTTGTGGGCGATATTCACAAAATCGGTAATCGCTTCCTGGCTTTCCGGTGGCAGCTCATCCCTTTTATTTTTCTCCTCACCTTGTTCAATTATGCACTGAGATTTGTCAAATGGCATTATTATCTGCATGTCATTGGCGTCAGGCAAATTTCCATTGCGAATAGTTTGAGGATTTTCGTATCCGGTTTTCCGTTGGCAGTGACCCCGGGAAAAGTCGGAGAAGTGTTGAAAGGGGTCTGGCTCGAAAAGCAGACCGGTTTGCCGGTATCGAAAGGCGTCTCCGTAGTACTCGCCGAACGTATTTCAGACGGTATTGCCGTTCTGCTACTTTCCACGTTCGGCGTATTTGCCTACCCCCGTTACTGGGGAGCCTTCATTGGCGTATTCACCCTTCTTGTTGGCATCATCATCCTTTCCCAAATCCGGCCTGCCGCTTTATGGATCATCCGGCAACTCGAAAGCGTTCCGTTCATCAACCGGTATGTTTCCCATCTGGCTGAATTCTACGAAGGCAGCTTTCTGCTCTTCAACCCGAAATCGACCCTGATTGCAGTCAGCCTGGGGACAGTTTCCTGGTTTGGGGAAGGCATCGGCATGTACCTGATATTAGTCGGGTTGGGGGTACCGAATACTTTGGCTACGTTTTCGATTGCCGTCTTCGTGCTTTCATTTTCTACCATCGTGGGTGCCGTCTCGACTTTGCCCGGCGGGTTGGGCGCCGCGGATGCATCCATTGCGGGAATGCTCGTATTGCTCCTTGGGTTACCACCCGATACCGCTTCCGCAGCAACACTGCTCATACGTTTTGCAACCTTATGGTTTGGCGTCAGTCTTGGCCTGGCAGTCTGGTTCTTTTCGCCGGCATTGATTGGGCTAAAATCCGATTCCGCCACTGCGGACGACCGCAAACGCAAGCGGGAAGAATTATCATGAAAAACCGGCTGTCCCCTTCCCCGATGATTCGCGTTGATTTTCACTGCCATTCTTCATCATCTCCCGACAGCCTGTCTTCCCCGGCCGAAATCATCCGCGCCTGTCGCAAGAAAGGCATCGACAAGGTGGCAATCACCGACCACAACACGCTGGAGGGGGCCATTCAGGCCAAACAAGTTGCTCCCGAATTGATAATCGTCGGGGAGGAAATCATGACAACGAAAGGGGAACTGCTTGCCTTCTTCGTCAAGGAAACCGTTCCCGCAGGGTTGGAACCGTTACAGGCAATTGCCCGCCTGCGCGAACAACAAGCGTTCATCAGCGTTTCACATCCTTTCGATAATTTTCGCAAAGGGCACTGGGAAACTGCAGACCTGCTTCAAATTCTCCCGGAAATTGATGCCGTGGAAACATTCAATGCCCGTTGTTTTCTTCCTTCATCGAACTGGAAAGCAGACGCGTTTCGGCGAAAGAATCAAATTCTGGCAACACATGGCTCAGACGCCCACACAACCGGAGAAATCGGCAATGGAAGTCTGCTTCTGCCGCCGTTCGATGACAGAATGTCACTCATGCTTGCTTTGCAAACAGCAGTCAGCCCGCGGCTGGTACTTTCCCCGCCCTGGGTACACTTGTTTTCACGATACGCATCCTGGAAGAAAAGACAAACTCGTTCCTGACAACCTGTCCCCCTGATGAATGATTACAACAAATCATGATAAAACGCATCGGCATACTGCATGTTGCGAAGGTAATCTGCCCGGTTGCGGATTATCTGCCGGTTGACTCTTCCGGCGCTTGACCGCAGAGGCCGGTTCAGCACCGCCTCGAGAATCGCATCCGCCAATTCGCGGGCATCGTTAGGATTCGCCAATAAACCGTTGACACCGGGTGTAATCCATTCTCGAATCGATTCGATATCACCGGCAACCGGGAAGCAATCGCATGCAATTGCTTCCAACAGCGAATTTGGCGTTCCATCATGAGTGCTCGGAGAAACAACAATCCCTGCACGACGATAGTTTGCCGCCATTTGGTCATGGGGGATTTTCGGGAGCAGTTCAACATTTCCCGTCAAGGAAAACTGCCTAACCCAGCTTTCCGCCTGCGCAGCCCCCTGCATAGACGGGCATAATACCCTGATTTTCGGCATTCGGGTTTTCACCAGAGCAACGGCTTCGAAAAAAATATCATTGCGTACATAGGCACGCAACCCTCTCGGATTGATGATCACCGGCAGAGTTTCATCCCCGTCGGTTTCCTCGTCCTTTGGGTAAAACACATTCCTCCGGATTCCGCCTGCACCGGGTATCACAAGGAACTTGCTTTTTTCATAGCCCCACAATCTTGCCAATCGCAAATCCTTGCGGCAATCCGTATGCAAACCATCCACCCGTTGTAAAGCACGCATTGTAAGAGAGCGCATCATCCTGTTTGCCGGAGCATGCAGTGAAAAATCATTTCCCCACACAGAAATCACCAGTGGAATGTCCGCTTCCACCATCCCGGCAAGCATCCCCTCATAAGGAATTCTCATGGCATGAATCAAATCAGGCTGTATCTCGTCGAGATGCAGCCGCAAACGCTTTGCAGCGCTCAACAAGGTAACAGGAACAAACCAGTGTCTCAGAAAGTTTCGCATTTCCGGCGTAACCAGCGAAGCCAAACGGGAACGGTTTCCCTGCTTCGCCACCTGCCCCGGGCGTGCCGGCGCATTCAATCCGTGTGTACTGCTCCCGCCGCGAATTCGGGAAAAAGCCACCGGAATCACATTGACCGAAGCCAGTTTTTGTTTTGGAGCACACGGGAACAAAGACACAAGATGAACCTCATCCCCCTTGTCGACGAAATATTCCATCCAGTTCAACGCAGTCGGAGACCGTCCGTCAGCGATAAAAAGCAAACGCATCGCTATACTCCACTCACTTGCCTGATTGCCCGGATAAAAGTTGCTGCCATACGTTCGATATTGATTTCTTCCTTGACGATTCTATAAGATTCCCGCCCCATTTGCCGCAACCGTCGGACGTCACTCAAAGCATCGGCCAAGGCGCTGGTAAGGGATTCGACATCTCCCGATGGAATTTGCCAACCATTTTCCTTGCGGACGAGGTCGTCTTGCGTACCATCGCCGCGGGCAACGACAACAGGAAGCCCGTAAGACATCGCCTGCTGTACAGCCAGCCCGCCCGTCCCGGGCAGCACGAACAAATCAGCTTCCAGAAACAAACGCTCAAGGGCTGCGCCATACTTCGCCCCGGCAAAATGGACATCATGATAAACCTTGCGCGCATAGTCTTCGAATCCCATACGCGCAGGGCCATCCCCTGCGACAACAATTCGAGGACGACTTTCTTCGGGCAGTTTGGCACACGCATCGAACAACAGGTCCAGCCTCTTTCTGGTTTGCAGCCTGCCAACGAACAAGACCATCAAACGCCTGCTGGTCTCTACCTCCCGCACAGGGAACGGGAAAGACGGCGGCATGGTAACCGCATTGTACGCCACAAAAATCCGCTCCGGATCGACACCAAAGTTTTGATACTGCTTTGCTCCTCTTTTGCTATACGCAATTATCCCGTCAAGTGAACGATAAAACTGCTTGCGGTTACGCATTCGCAACGATGCAAACCTTCCGTGTAGCGGAGGGCTTCCCAACCCCCAACCCAATACCGGTTTTCCTCTGGCTTTCATCCAGCGAATTGCTTTGCGTGAAGAAAGATAGCGGGCGTTTGCTTCCAGAATCAAGACATCCGGTTGCCACCGTTGCAGCCAGCGGAGCAATCCGGGCTGCCAATTGATGAAAAAAGGCGACGACGGATCGAAAAGCGCAATATTCCGCCCTTCGAAGAACAAGGCTTCATGCACGGAATCAGACAAATCGATTCCTTCTTTCGCATCCGGTTTACCCGAGTAAAGCGCCGCGCCTCCCTTGCAATGCTTAGCCAGCAAATCAAAAAAGGGAACCCGGTACGAAGGAAGTACACGCTGTTGAATTGCAACCCGGCCCGGAAAATTCTCTGTCATTGCGGAATTGCCACCAAATACGCTTTCTTGCCAATTGCTTTCGATGATTCAACCGGCGGATATCCCTTTTCCATCCAGTTCAGCCTGTATGCATAATCCTGAAAAACCTGCCAAACCACTTCAGCGGCATCCCGCCCGTGCACTTCGATGAGAACCAATGGTCTGATCGTCGCAAGGATAGTACGCATGCCTTTCAATGCGAGAATTTCCCCGCCCTCGATATCCATTTTAATTAACCGCGGTGTATTTTGCGGGAACGCCTGGATATAATCGTCCAGCGATACACCTTCGATCGTGAGAGTGTCTTTCGCTGTAATATCCCTTCCGGCAGAGCCGGCAGCTTTTCCTGTTGCTCCCGACGGGCCAACCAAAAAATCAACTTTCCCTTCCCGATCGATTACCGCCTTGTTCAACAAGAAAATCGATTCCGTTTTCCGGTTAAGTTCGATATTACGTTTGAAACGCCCGATATTTTCGGGCAAGGCTTCGAAAGCGATTACCCTTCCCCGGTCACCCACGGCTTTTTGCAAAATGAGGGAGATGTACCCGATATTTGCCCCGACATCAAACACCGTCCATCCAGGTTCGACGAAATCAATGATGCACTGCTGGAGTACAGGCTCATAAGTGCCCAGCCAGTAATCTTTTTCCTTGCGCAAATCCAAAGCCAGATGATACCCTTTCAACGCACCGCCGGCGATTTCAACCTCCTGCACTCCTTCCGGGACGACCCGGTTCAGGCTGATGCGAATAAATCGGGCGAGAGGTGTGATTCGGTAAACCTGTTGTTTCAAAGTCGATGGCAAAATCCTTGCAAAGAATTTCGTCAATGTCATTACAATCGTTTTCATAATCACCTGCAAGCAAAGCGTTTCTATGATTGAACAGTCAAAGCACGCAAATAAGCATCGACCATGTTCGTTAGGGAAAAACGTGCTACGGCGGACCGCCTAGCTCCTTTACGGTAACGCTCCTGTGCTTCCAATACTTCTGCGGCAGCCTCCGCCAACCGTGTTGAATCCGGTGCTTCCAGTTTCCATGGATCCCCGCCATAGGCGACAATCTTCCCGGCATCGTCAGCAACAAGCTCAGGCAAAGCCCCTGTGTCATAAGCAACGACGGGAAGTCCGCAAGCAAGCGCTTCGATGACAGCGTTCGGGCAGGCTGCATTGACATCCCCGGAAAACAGCAAATGAGCAGAGCGGTCAATTTCTGGAATAGATTCCCGCGGCACCAGTCCTTTCCACACAATCGGCACACGGCTCATCTTTTCAGCATTTTTGACAATCTGCTTCCCGACACGTCCGACCACCATCAATTCCGGTTTTTTCCCGGCCTTGATCAAATCTCTTTCCAGCAAGCCATTCGCCAAATCGAGCGCCGCCAGCAATCCCGTATCATACCCGCCCAGCAAACTGCCTTCCACCAGAAGAATACGGAACCGGTCCTCAGGGCGATTGTTCCTGCCTTCCGGAGAATAAGCATCGAGATCCACCCCATTGTAAATCACCACATCAGAAACAGCAGCCGGTCGATACACCCTCTCCCACCAGGCTTTTGAAAAGCGACTTTGGTAAACAATCCGGTCTGCAAATCTGGAACGGATCAAAGAAAGCAGCAAATTACCGGATTCAGCTCTGAGGTAATGACGAATACCTGTCTTTCGCACCCGGTGCACCCAATTCATCCCGTCCAAACGTTGAACAATGGGAATCCGTTTCTTCTTCGCTTGATACAACGCGCCCAATTGACGGGTGCCGCCAATCACCAGCACCGCAGCAACACCGCTTTCAGCCGGATCAGCACAAACGGTATACCCTCGTTCAATCAAACCCCGGCTGAATTTAGCGCGGAAAGAAACCATTCCACCAACCCCCCTGGTTTCCGGAATCAGACATATTTTTTTCATACCGGTGGTTCCCGCATTCCGATTTTTCGCGCAGGCACACCCGCCCAGATTTCGTTCTCACCGGTAGAATGCAACAAGACAGCATTGGCACCGACAATCGTCCCTTTTCCCACAACAAGCACCCCGTCTTTCCCGAGCACCTTACAACCGCCGGATAGAATTACATCATCCCGTATTTCAATTCCACGGAATGCCGATTCGGAAACAGGCAAGTGAATATCCGCTCTGCCCAGAGTAACACCCGGATAAATCTTCACCCGGTTGCCAATCTTTGCCCAGCGGTGTATGACGATTCCGAACCCGCCATGTACGATTTCCAAATCCCTGCCAACCGGTACGGGGCGCGGAAATTCCACACCCAGCAATTTCAACAGATAATAACTCAATCTGCCGATTCCGAAAGCATTTCGGGCAAACACAAGAGAAGTAACCAGATCCCTAGCCATTCAACCCGGACCCATCTCCCAAACGTAAAAGTGTAAAACCGGCATCTTTCCAGGCTTTCCCAGCCCAGCCATTGACCGTATCGATCAAAATTTTAGCCGGAGTTCTTGCCGCCAGTTCATCCGGCGAAAGCGCAATCAAAGGAGTATGTTTGACAAGCAGCAGCAAAGCATCCGCATCACCGACAGCCTCTTCGAAAGAACCAGCCAGCGTAAGCCCTTCGATGACTGCGTCTTTCTTGAACGGTTCGAAACAAGTGACCACTGCGCCTTTTGCCGTGAGCATTTTTGCAATTTCGATTGCCGGACTTTCCCGCAAATCATCGACATCGGGTTTGTATGCCAACCCGAGCGCTGCAATTCGTTTCCCGGAAACCCCGCCAAGCGCCCTCTCGACCAGCGAAACAACGAAATCAGGCTGACTGTCATTCACTTCACGGGCTGTCCTGATCAGCCGGCTGGTTTCGGGAGAAGCTTCGACCAAAAACCACGGATCCACAGAAATACAATGCCCTCCTACCCCGGGTCCGGGGCGAAGAATCTCGACACGCGGGTGCAAATTCGCCAATGCAATTGCTTCCCACACATCGATACCAAATTCATCAGCCAGTCTGGCAAACTCATTGGCGATCGCAATATTCACGTCCCGGTAAGTATTTTCCATCAACTTGACCATTTCCGCTGTCGTTGCGCTGGTCAGGAGAATATCACCCTGAACGAAAACCGAATACAAATCCCGCCCTGCTTCGGCAGAGGCACGGTTCACCCCGCCGATGACGCGGGCATTTTGGATAAGTTCACGCAGGATTTGTCCGGGTAATACCCGTTCAGGAGAATACGCGAGAAAATAGTCCTTGCCTGCCTGCAAACCGGATTTATCGAGGATATTCCGCACAATATCCTCCGTGGTACGCGGTGGCGATGTCGACTCAAGAACCACCAAATTCCCCGGTTTGAGATATGGCACAATCGCTTCAGCCGCGGAAATAACATAACGCAAATCTGCCTTCTTGCCTTCCTTGAAAGGAGTCGGTACGGCAATTATGAAAGCGTCTGCCGGTTCCGGATGCTCGCTGATTGTCAGATTGCCGGAATCCAGGGCAGCACGCACCAGTGTTTTCAAACCGGGCTCATGAATATGCAGCCCGCCATTGCGTAAAGTAGTCAGAACTTTTTGATTGACGTCTACTCCTACAACTCGTACTCCATTTGAGGCGAAAGTACTGGCCGTCGGCAAGCCAATATACCCCAACCCCAAAACACAAATTTTCTCGAAATTCACTTCGAACTCCTTCTTGACGTTGAATCATTCATGTACGGATGCTTCTCAAGTACACCCCAAGATTATGCCACAGGTCTTGTAAAGGGAGAAGGTCGAAAAAGCAATCCTTGACCAGAACGGATGTTCGTGCTATATTATTAGCACAAACATTCGATTAATCATGCACTTTTGAATTGGAGACAGGAAAATTATGGCAAGAAAACGTAAAAAAGGGCTTGGCGAACGGCACAAGAGAATTCTTGAGGTACTAAAATCCTACGCCGACAAGCAAGGGTATCCGCCATCCATTCGGGAAATTTGCCAGAAAGCAAACATTTCTTCAACCTCTGTTGTCAACTATTACCTCGACCAGCTCGAAGAGATGGGCTATATCGAACGAGACCGCCATGTTTCCCGCGGCGTTCGTCTTATCCAAACAGCCGATGGCTTTCTGGAATCGGCAACCGGGAAAGTTCGCAATGCAACCGACAATATCAAGAAAAGCTTCTCCAACCTCATGCAGATTCCAATTGTCGGCAGGATTGTTGCCAGTGCCCCCGTCCCCGTACCTCAATCCGATTTTAGTTACTATGATTCCGAAAGCATGGTAGAAATCGCCCGAAGTATGCTCAACGACAAAGGAGCTGATCCGGCAGAACTATTTGCGCTCGAAGTTCAGGGCGATTCGATGATTGATGCGATGGTCAATGACGGTGATATCGTCGTCATGAAAAATTCGCAACAAGCCCGAAACGGTGAAATGGTGGCAATCTGGCTTAGCGACAAAGACGAAACCACATTGAAATATTTTTATTTGGAAAATGGCCGCGTCCGCCTGCAACCGGCAAACCCGACGATGAAACCGATTTACATCGATGATCCTTCCACAGTTAAAATTCAAGGGAAAGTCGTGATGATTATCCGCCAGGTCGGGCAGACAAAATAACACCCAAAACTCACTCCAGTTCATAAAAAGTGCCGCTGCTCAAAACAAGCAACGGCACTTTTGTTTCAATCAATTTGGTTGCTCACCTTCAACCGACAGGCCAAATCGTGCCCGCCCTGACAATGCCCCCTGCCGGAATATCAGCTTTCACGGTTGCCGAGTTTCCAATACGCGCACCATCGCCAACGCTCACCGCCAGATTGACCGTTACCCCCATTCCAATCAGGACCCGGTTTCCGACAAGCACTGCACCGGCAAGAATTGCACCCGGTGAAATATTCACAACACGGCCCAATTTACAATCGTGAGAAACAATCGCCCCCGTATTGACAATACTCCCGAAACCAACCTTCGCTTCACTGCCTATATATGCATGCGGGAATACCTGCACCCCCTCCGCCAATACCGCACTTGGCTCGACAAAAGCCGTCGGATGAACCAGCGAAGGGAAAGAAAATCCTGCATCGATGAGTTTCCGAAATACCTGAACCCTGACCGAAACGTTTCCAATTCCTCCCACGGCATTAACCGCCATCCGAATTCCCTGCTGTATCAAAGATTCCAACACGGTCGCATCCCCCAATACCGGCAGCCCCATGATCATTTCTCCGGCCGGGAGTTTGTCATCGATGAACCCCGCTGCCTGATACGCCGGATTCGCCCGGATTAAATCCAGCACAGCTTTCCCGTGCCCGCCGCCGCCATAAATAATCAGACGATTGCCATTTTCGCCGGGCTCCAAAACAAGTTCGTCTTTCCGTTCGATTTTCTCCATTTTTTCCTTGACCATCCGCTCCGTCACCAGCACACCCGCAGGAAAAGAAGAGAGGGCAATCCCGTGTTGTTTGGCAAGTTTCAGCGCCGGTTTGGTAATCCGCAACCCGTCTGGCTGCAATGGTTCCCTGATGATTGCTGAATCCGGTAACGCCGGTGGTTTCCAATTTTGCTCAGGGGAAATATAACCGAGACAATCTCCCGCTCTAACGGTTTCGCCGGCTTGGTGTTGAATACCGACAAGATAGCCGTCATCCTCTGCGGCAAGATCGACCGTAGATTTGGTCGTTTCCAGCGTGCAAAGAAGATCGCCTTTAACAACTTTTTGCCCGTTTTCAACATGCCAAGATGCCAACAAGGCATCGGGTTCGTTCGGATTGATCAGCGGGACAAATATCTTTGTAGGCATGAGTATTTCTCCTCATACAACCTGCGTTCCGCGCACCATTTGACGCACGGTCTTTATTACATCTTCGACACCTGGCAAAATCTGTTTCTCCAAATATCCCGAAGCAGGAATCGGGGAATTCATACCTGCCAGCCGTTTGACTCTCTGAAGCTGAAATTCAGCGTTTTCGACAACACTTGCGACAATTTCCGCCCCCCATCCGAAAGCCGCTGTTCCCTCTTCGAGAATTAGCAAACGCCCTGTTTTCGCCAGCGAATGCTGTGTTGATCTTTCGTACGGTTGGGTGATTGCAGTCATCACAATCAAGTCGATGAATATTTCGTCGTCATACGCCAAACGAAGCATTGCTTCCCGCGCAATTTCAGCCATATACCCATACGTTACCAGGGTTAGATCATGTTCCGGAGCGCCAGCTATGGTTAGCTCATATACCGGATAACGTTTCAAGGCAGCGGATGATTCGCCCCTGGGTTGTATTTCCTGCAAAACAAAATCGGGGTTTTCGTTCGGATTGAAAAGCCGGGAAGTATAAAGCAATTTATTCTCTATGAAGATAACCGGCATCTCTTCCTCGAAAATCGCGCTTTCCAACAACCTGCCCGCATCTCCCAATGCAGTCGGAGCAAGTACAACCAGACCGGGAACGCCAAAGAAGAGCTTTTCCAGCGTCTGACTATGCGTCGGTCCGTACCCTCGTCTTCCTCCCATCGGTGTACGGATAACCAGCGGTACATGGACATCCTCACCATACATCCAGCTGAATTTACTGATGTGGTTGATGACTTGATCGGCAATGAGTGTGACGAAATCACCAAACATGATTTCAACCACCGGCAGCAGTCCCCGCATTGCCATTCCGGCAGCAATACCGGTAAACCCCGCCTCGGAAATCGGGGTCGACAACACTCTCCCCGGAAACGCAGTCGATAACCCTTTCGTTACCTTGAATGATCCCCCATAAGGATCGGTGATATCCTCCCCCAGCAAATAAACACGCTCATCCGATTGCATGGCATGAAGCAGTGACCGATTGAGGCTTTCGAGAACAGTATGTTTTGGTGAATCGCTCATCATCATGCCCCCGCTCCGCCGGCTGCTTCCGGATAAATCGGTGCATCCAACGCCCGTCGAAAAGCATCAGTGACTTCCCGCACCGCATCTTCCTCACAAGCAGCCTTTTCTTTTTCTGACAATCGCCTTCCCTGGATAGTCACCGGGTCACGGTCTGCTTTGATCTTTGCTAAGGTTGCTGCATCCCGCGTATCATCACCTTTCGAATGAGGGCCAAAGCGAAATGTGTTCAAAACCAGCGCCTGCGGGATTTGACTACGCCGAATCTCTTCCAGCAATTGCTCCGCTTGTCCGTGAATTTCCAACACATCGCTGGTATCCATCTCAACGGTACTTATTGCAAACGCCTGAAAACGGGAGATGATAGAACCGGCAATCGTTAAATCCGCCGGTGTTGTCTGCGCGATATGATTATTTTCGACCACAAATAATATCGGTATTCCCCAAAGCGACGCCATATTCAAACTTTCATACACCGTCCCTTCCCCCAAAGTTCCGTCTCCAAGAAACACAACTGCCAAAGCACCGCTGCCCTTGTATTTTTCCGCCAAAGCCATGCCGCTCGCCACCGGGACAATTCCGCCCTGAATGCCATTGGAGTAAAAATCTCTCCAATGAAGATGTTGACTGCCGCCTCTCCCGTGACAAACGCCGTCCGGTTTTCCCATCAACTCGGCAAACAGCGAGAACATATCTCCCCCATATGCCAGAAAATGACCGTGGGAACGATGGTTTGAAAAAACGATATCACCCGGCTGCAAATTGCTCAAAATGCCGACTGCATTCGCTTCCTGTCCCAGATAAGTATGTGTCGTGCCCCAAAAAATACCCTTGGGAAAATTTTCGAGTATCGCTTCTTCGAACTTTCTGATACGCACTATCTGGTGATAAAAATAAGCATTTCCGTCATATTTCATGATTGTCCGATTATACTTCAGTGCGAGACTTTCATCCTTTTCGAGCATCGCTTTTTGCTGAATTTGTACCGGTGAACTCTTGCGATGTAACATGCCCCGGCTGCGCAATGCCATCCCGCCGGATCACTTTCCAGATGGTAATAATTAAAATCCTGACATCCAGTAATAACGACCAATGATCGACATACCAGACATCATACCGGAATTTGTCCTCCCATGAAAGAATATTCCTCCCGTTAATCTGTGCCCACCCGGTGATACCGGGCAGCACTTCGTGCCGTCTCGCCTGCTCGGGCGTGTAGCGGTCAAGATACTTTGCCAACAACGGTCTTGGACCGACAAGGCTCATCTCGCCTGCCAAAACGTTGAACAATTCGGGTAGTTCATCCAGGCTTGTCGAACGCAGAAAACTGCCGAAAGCAGTCAAACGCTGTTCGTCAGGGAGCAATTCCCCTTTTTCATCACGGGTATTCAACATCGTCCTGAATTTGCGAATAACAAACAATTCCCCATGATAACCGGGGCGCTTCTGCCGAAACAAAACAGGCCGGCCGTGTTTGATCATCACCAGCAAAGTAATCAGCAATAACAAGGGAGATGCCAAAATCAATGCCGGAATGGTCAAAGTCAAATCGAGAATCCGTTTCGTCCGGGGGATTCCTTGTGGGAAAAGGTTCATTCGCATGCAGCTATTCTACCAAAAGAAAGTGTCTACCGACAACCCGCATGATTTTTGCCAAAGATGTGGTCAAATTTCTGTCAATAGGGTATGATTATTTGGCAAAATCCTGAAACCCAACCGAGGAAAAATTGACAAACAAAACCAAACCCAATACGCCTGTTACCATGTCAGCTCCGGATCTGACCAGCATTGAACGCGACGCTGTGGCGGCTGTGCTGCAAACACCCAATCTCAGCATGGGCAAACAAATCCTTGCTTTCGAAGACGCAATCGGAAACTATACCGGTAGTCGGCATGCCATCGGTGTCAGCTCCGGAACAGCCGGTTTGCATTTATGCATTCGTGCTGCCGGTGTTCAGGACGGGGATTTCGTCATCACGACACCGTTTTCGTTCGTATCCTCTGCCAACGTGATTCTGTTCGAACGTGCTGTACCGGTCTTCGTCGATGTCGACCCGGTAACCGGGAACATCCATCCCACATTGCTGCATAAAGCAATCAAGGATTTGTTTTCAGGAGAAAACCATGCCCGGAAATGGCTTCCCCGCAAAGGCTGGCAGCAGTATCGTACCCCCAAAGCCATCATTCCCGTGGATGTTTTCGGGCAGCCAGCCGACATGGACCCGATCAATACACTTGCCAAACAATACCAACTAACCGTCATCGAAGATTCCTGTGAAGCCCTGGGAGCACAATACAAAGGGAAACCCGCCGGCACTTTGGGTGATATGGGCGTTTTCGCTTTCTACCCCAACAAACAAATTACCACGGGTGAAGGCGGCATGGTGGTCACCGGCAACGATGACTATGCTCAAACGATTCGGTCTTTACGCAATCAGGGGAGAGCACCCGGAGATACATGGCTTGCCCACACCCTGCTCGGTTACAACTACCGGCTGGACGAAATGAGCGCTGCCTTGGGTGCTGCACAAATGACACGCATCGAGGAACTTCTTGGGAAGCGCGAACGCGTGGCAAATTGGTATCTGGAACGCCTTTCCGAAGTCAATGGTATCGACATTCCTCAAATTGTGAGTAACACAACCCGGATGAGCTGGTTCGTCTTCGTCATCCGCATCAAACCCGAACATGACCGCGATTCCATCGCAGCTGCACTCAAACAACGTGGTATTCCTGTGCGCCCGTATTTCCTGCCCATCCACCTGCAGCCGTATATGCAGGAAAAATTCGGTTACCAAAATGGGGATTTCCCGGTAACCGAAGCATTGGGAAAACAAGGGCTGGCACTGCCTTTTTCAGGCATCATGACCGAAAACCAGGTGGACTTCGTTTGCCAATCCATCGATGAACTCCTTGGCTGATTTACGGGGTTCTTTTTATTTGATAGAGGAGGACTTATGAATTTCAAAATGTGGGTTAAAGCAATCCGGATCATTCCGCGCATCACCAAAGCCGAATGGAACGAACTGGATATCGTTTCCCGCTGGTTGATTGCCACCCGATTTGCCGTGCTCGTTATGACCTTTCTTTCCGCAGCCTTGGCGGGGATCTTTGCACTACGTTCCGGGCATTTCAATTTTTGGTATTGGTTATTGCTCACAGCCGGCCTGATTTTCGCCCACGCCACCAACAACCTCGCAAACGATTACACGGATTACAATCGCGGGGTCGATGTCGATAACTATTACCGTGCTCAATACGGTCCCCAGCCATTGGTTCACGGGCTGCTGACCAAGAAACAAATGCGTACTTACATTCTCGTCACCGGGCTGATTGCGCTGGCAATTGGCATTGTTTTTGTCTTCCTGCGCGGCGGATTGACACTTTGGTTACTCGGTCTGGGTATTTTCTTTGTACTTTTCTATACCTATCCGCTAAAATACATCGCCCTCGGTGAAATTGCAGTCTTCATCGTCTGGGGACCGTTGATGATTGGCGGCGGGTACTATGTGATTACCGGAATCTGGGATTGGCAAGTGGTTCTCGCCGGAATTCCTTATGCCCTCGGTGTCACCAGCGTTATTTTTGGCAAGCACATCGACAAATACGCTATCGACAAAGCCAAAGGAATTCACACCCTACCCGTCTTGCTTGGTGAAAAAATATCACGCAAGATTGCCTTAGGGATGATGGTTTTACAATACCTCACAGTCGGTTATTTGATTTTCACCGGTTTCTTCTCCCCCATCCTGCTCATCGTTTTGCTTGCGCTGACGACGTTCTTCCGCATTCTTCCCTTTTTCAACGCCCCCAAACCGGAAGAAAAACCCGCAGACTACCCGGATGTCTGGCCGAATTATTTCGTCGCAGCTGCTTTCGTTCATAACCGAACTTTCGGGATGTATTTTCTCGGAGGTTTAATTCTCGATTCACTTTTGAAATTAATTACCCATTAGTCATCCCGACTGAAAGAAAAAAGCGAAAACGCGGCTTGAGTAAACAGCCGCGTTTTCGCGCATACACCATCCAGGATTGCCTTACTCGCCGGCATCCGGGACAAAAACCAGTCTGGCTACCATCTTGCCGTTATCCGGCATCTCTGCGCCAAGGAATACCCGCATCCCCGGCTTCAAATCCGAAACATCCAGCGCCACTTTCCGCTTGCCGAGAATTTTCGTATCAGCGTCGAGCGTCAGGGAGACTGTTTTCCCCGAGGGGACTTTGACGACAAGCAAACCGGAACTCGCATCGACGATTTCGCCGGCCAGCCTCAAATCGAATTTCGGAGCATTTTTCTCGTCCACAGCAAAAATCCGCTTTGCTGTCAAGCTGCCATCCAACGCCGGTTGAACAACAGCGAACACCACCATGCCTTCCTTCAAATCCGAAAGCCCCGAAACGCGTTCATCACGGCTATGAAACACAGTTTCACGATCAGTCATCACAGTCACTTCTTTCAAACTGCGCAACTTGAGAACAAAGGAATGCTGCGGTTCATCCACACGGGTAATCCGCCCCAGCAAACGGCGTTTCCGCAAATGTTCCACTGTAAAAACAAGATTGGCTTGCATTCCACCGTCTTTTACATCTTCCCCAAGAATGATGGCAAACCAGCCTGTTTTCACATCATCAAGGCTCTGTGCCTTGCCTCTGAAATGTGTTTTTTCATCGACAGCAAATTGTTTTTTCTCGCCTTTACCGGTTTCGATTGTCATAGTCTGATTGGCTGAATCCACATCCACAACTTTTCCTCTCTCCCGAATTTGCATCCATTTACCGGGCTTGAAATCTTTTGGCAGTATCAACACTTTTTTTGCGAGTATTTTGCCTTGTGCAGGCTTCACAGCTGAAACAGCAACCTTCATTCCTTCTACAAGGTCGTCAACTCCGGCAAACGGTTTTCCCTTTGCAATGTAAACCGTATTTTCATCAACCTGAATTTCGATTTCAGCACCTGCAAGAGTCCGGATTACGATGATATTTTCTTTCAGGGAGGATATTTCTCCATAATACCGCTGCTCATGCTGAACAACAGCCTGTGAATCACCGGGGAAGGCCATCGCGATACCCGGAGTTGCAAGAGAAAAAGCCAGCACCCCCGCAATAAACAACAAGATTATCTTTTTCATGATTACCTCCATAGATTTTGGTTTGTCATTTGCACTTCTCACGTCACAGCAAACATACCCCATCGAAGTAACCAATCCCCCAAAACCATTGAAACAGGATGTAAAAAAAAACGGATACTGCAATTCAGTATCCGTTAGATATCACCGAAGATATGTCAATGTCTTTTTAGAATCATTCCTTGCTGAAAACCACTTCCTCTTTTCCGGACAGGATTTCATGAATGCGGTCGATAACGATATCCAGATGTTTGGTTTGATGGACAAAATCCAGATCATCCGACCGAATTGTCAACACAGGGCAAATATCGAAAGAATCCAGCCAGTCGTCATAAAACGAATCCAGCAAATTCAGATACTCTTCCGAAATACTGCTTTCGATTTCCCGTCCGCGCTGCCGGATGCGCTGAACCAGAACAGGAACCGGGGCTTTCAGGTAAACCAGCAAATCAGGGGCGGGAAGACTGTTGATGATCAATTTATAAACTTTCCGGTAAGCGAGATAATCCGTTTCGGTTAAATTCCCCATGCGGTATAAAGCACGGGCAAAGATATGCGCATCCTCATAAATACTGCGGTCAGAAATTGCCGATTGAGGCGCATTCGCCAATTCCAGATGCTGCTCTGCCCGATGTCCAAGAAAGAAGACTTGCAAATGAAATGACCAACGTTTCATGTCCGTATAGAATTTCGGCAAATAGGGATTACTTGCAACGGATTCATAAGATGTCAGCCATCCAAGCCGTTCGCCTAAGCGTTCAGTCAAAGAAGTCTTTCCGGCGCCGATATTCCCGGCAACGAGTATCAGCCGTTTTGCCATTTTTTCTCCTTGTCACCGCTTTCCAGTTTCCGGGGAAGTTCGATAAATCACGTTGGTAACCTGTAACCTATTTTACCCGAAAACAGAAAGCCTCGAAGTTCTTGCGAAAGTAACCAATGCTCCGGTACACCCATCAGACAGATGAAGCTCTTTTCCCGAGCATATCCGTCGGGAGGTATGCCATAGCCAGAAAACCGGCAGCGAGGAAAACCAACCCGGTTACCGAAAATGTTGCCCGTAAACTAAACCAGGCGGCAACTCCTGCACCCAGCAGCGGCGCAATCGAACGAGCGGCAGCATTGACCGAATTATCCAGCCCATAAACTGCCCCTTCCTCACCCGTCTCAGTATATTTTGCCAGCAATGCACTAATCGTTGGCATAATACCCCCGATAGCTACTCCCACCAGCCCTTGCAAAACCAATATTTGCCATGCCCTGTCGACGAAGCTTTGGGGAATATAAAACAATCCGGCAGCAAAGACACATCCAATCACCACGATACGATGCCCAATATCGTCGCCAAGTTTCCCAAAAAACATCGAGCTAAGCGTCATTGTGGAATAAGAGACCCCCACCATCAAGCCGGTAATCGTATTCACGTTTCCGGGGTCGGGCAAAAGAGTTTGCACGAATAACGGCGCAATGGGAAGCACAATCATTCTTCCCAAACTCGTTAAAAAGCGAAGGCTGTATGTAATCCATACACCGGATGTTTTGAATATTGCCCCCCATTCCCTGAAAACTTTACGCTTCTGCGAACCGGGTTCCTTGTTTTCCCGAAAGTTTTCTTTGACACCAAAAAGCACCAGGAAGCCTGCCAAAAGAAGCATCACCGTCGTAACATAAAATGCGCTGCTATACCCAAATCGGTCAGCAATCACACCGCCGATAATCGGGCCCAAGGCAATGCCGCCGCCAAATCCGACTTGCAAAAAACCCATCGCAAACCCGGTGCGTTTACGCGGCACTTCCGCAGCAATCAGCGCATAAGTCGCAGCCAACGTCCCTGAAATCAAGCCCTGGAGCGCACGCAGAGCCACTAACCCTTCTGCCGATTGGACGAACGCCATAAAGAACATCACAACCGCTCCCCCAAACAAGGAACGCTCAACCATCAGCTTCCGTCCGAACCTGTCAGCCAGGCTCCCCCATACCGGCGAAGCAAGCATCATTGTCAATGCCTGTGCAGAAAAAACCATTCCGGAGAGAAACTCGATCCCGAAACCATATTTTGATCCGAGTGATTTGATGTACAAAGGCAGGAACGGGAAAATACTGGAAAACCCGATTGCTGTGATCAATTGCGCAAAAAAGACGATCACGAGTGTCTTTTTCCAACCCGTTTGTAATTGACGCGGATGAATCATTTCGAAGAATTTCATTATTGACTGCCTGCCGGGGATTTATACACAATTAAACTTGCCTTTCACCAACATGGGGAAACAAACCGGGCACCGGCAAATTATAACCTCCAACCGAAAAACTGTAAAAAGAAACCCTCGCTTGTTTTTATCGACAGGCGAGGGTACTTACTAAACACTGGTCAAGTCTGTCAACACTCGCTGTACCCGCAGGCATAGCACTTCCTGCATCCTTCTTCGTTCACGACTGCCGCCTGCCCGCATTCGGGGCAAAGATCGCCAATCCGGTACTGATGATGAGGTTGACCGGTTTTCCCTGCCCGGGCATGCTCATTCGGGTGATAGCCATTTCCATTCGGAGAATCCGCTTCTGTTTCATGCTCATGCCGGGTATCATCCACATATTCGGTTAATGCCCGTGCAACGCCATCCGGTAACGACCGGATACGGTTTGCCCCAAAACCCAGCGAACGACCGCCGCCAATGCCATCCAATTGGCGCACGATTTCCAGCATGCGTTCACGAGGTGCAATGGGAGAAGACAAGCGCAGAATATACGATACAAGCCTTCCGATTGCCTCCGAGACAGCCGCAGTATCAGAGCCTGCTTTGGCTGTGCTGATGAAAACTTCAAAAGGCTGATTTCCACCGTTTTCATTGACGGTAATAAACGCTTTTCCCAAAGGAGTATCCACGCTATAAGTGTATCCCCGCAATCGGCGCGGTCGCGGTTTCTTCCACATCATTTTATTCCCGGCAATTTTCCGGTTTTCTGCCGGAGGCTGTTCCTCTTCCGACTTCTTTTCGACGACCGATTTGGTTTCCAGAACCACCTTTTGTCTGGATCCGGTCACATACACGGTAATCCCTTTTGCCCCTAACTTCCAGGCAAGCCGATAAGCATTGGCAACATCGTCAACAGTGGCTGTTTCCGGGAAATTAATCGTCTTCGACAAACTGTTATCGACGAACGCCTGCAAAGCCACCTGCATGCGGACGTGTTCTTCCGCAGTAATATCCTGAGAAACCACGAAGACATTGCGTATTTTTTCCGGAAGAGTATCGAGATGCTGGCAGGTTCCCCTTTGCATGACATCCTGAATAATTTTTTCATATGCTTTTCCTTTGATACCCGCCTGTTTCAAAGCCTTTTCGAATAACGGGCTTGTATAAGTCAGTTCCAGATCTTTGCCTTTGTCATTGACATGCCGGACATACGCCAGGGCAAATACCGGCTCACAACCATAGCCTTCCAAACCGGCGACCGTGGCAATCGTTCCGGTTGGAGCCACAGTGGTTTGAGCAGCATTCCTGATACCATATTTTTTAATTCCGGTAACGATTTCCTGCCAGTCGACTTTCGATCGCTTCCAGTTTCGCTGATACGCTGCCAGGGGTTTGGGTGGCTCCCAGGTCAGGTTTTTCGGATCATAGATACTACCTGAAATTACCGGGAAAGCACCGCGTTCTTTTGCCAGCTGAATACTGGTTTTCATCGAATGGAACCGAATGAATTCCATTACCTGAGAGGCAAATTCCTGCCCTTCGTCAGATCCGTACCGAATACCTGCATGATACATCAAATCCGCAAGGCCCATAATGCCCAGGCCAATCCGCCTTGCGCGCAAGGCAGCTTCTTTCAGTTGCGGAACAGCAGGAACATAAGCATTGGCATCGACGACATCATCGAGAAACCTTGTTGCCAGCTCCACACTTTCCCGCAGCAATTCCCAATCAACATCATGCTCACCTTTGCCATGTTGAGCCAAATTAACCGAACCGAGACAACAATTTTCGAAAGGTCCCAGCCACTGTTCGCCACACGGATTGGTTGCTTCGAGATCGTACATATGGGGAATCGGGTTGTGACGGTTTGCGGCATCCAAAAACAGCAAACCGGGTTCCCCGTTATGGTGGGCTTGTTGAACGATTTTATCGAAAAGTTCCCGCGCCCGTACTTTCTTATAGGTTCTAATCGGCACGCCGCTTTTCACAGCCTGCTCAAGCGTGCCGTGAAAACCGCTGTATTTCTCCGAAGCAACATCCGGAAAACGCAATTCCCACCATGCATCCTTTTCCACGGCTTCCATGAACGAATCAATGATCCCCACAGAGATATTGAAATTGGTAATTGCATCCTCATTCGTTTTGCAAGTAATGAAATCTTCGACATCAGGATGATCGATTCGCAACACAGCCATATTTGCACCGCGCCGTGTACCACCTTGGGCGATTTCTCCAAAAGCCTTGTCATACACCCGAAGAAAGCCGACCGGGCCTGTTGCCTCTCCGGCGGATGATTTGACCAGCGTGCCTTTGGGCCTCAGGCGCGAAAAACTAAACCCGTTTCCGCCTCCTGTCTGTTGGATGAGCGCGGCATTACGCAGTGTTTGAAAGATACCGTCTTCCCACCTGCCCATATCATCGCTCAAAGGAAGCACAAAACAAGCAGCCAACTGCCCAAGGGGTGTTCCGGCACCTGTAAACGTGGGTGAATTGGGGAAAAACCGCTTGTCGGCGAGCAAATCATAATACCGCTTTGCCATTTCCAGAATGTCTATGCCCCATTGTTTCTCGACCTTGGCAACGTGATAAGAAACCCGCCAAAAAGTTTCTTCCGTTGTCTCGATGGGTTTACCTGTTTTCCCCTTTCTTACATACCGGCGTAAAAATACCTCTTTTGCGTTCGCTGTCAATTTTATCTTTTTTGATTTTTCTGGCAGTGGTGGGGTTGGCAGTAATTCGGTTGGTTTTTGGACTATCCTGGTTTTGTCACCCACGATATCGCTCCTTTCCGTTGAACAAAGACTCCTATATCCTTCCTTTGGGGATGGATTCCAATGACAAATTTGTTGTATTTCTAAGTGAACTAATACTCGAGCAGTCTGTCGATCTCTTCCCTGATAGAACTCAAATCATCCAAACCAAGATAAACAATGGCATAACGAATATAAGCGACCTGATCCAGTTCTTTGAGGCCCGCAATGACTTTATCCCCCACTACTCTTGAGTTGACTTCAGCCCGTCCCATTGCCTGCAAAGACGCTTCGATTTCGCCAACCAATCTATCGATATCTGCTGCAGAAACCGGTCTTTTTGCGCAGCTAATCAGGATTCCCCGCTTTAATTTTTCTCTGTCGAACTCTTCCCGTGTTCCATCCTGCTTGATGAGCAAAGGCGTTGCCAATATTGGTCTTTCATAAGTGCTGAATCGCTGTTTACAAGTGATACATTCCCTTCTTCTGCGAACGCCGCCGCGGGAATCGTGGGTCGTATCGATTACTTTGGTTTTATCACTTTGGCAATAGGGACAACGCATGAAAACTAACCTTTGAACTCGGCACCCCCATATATAGGGGGTGCTCTTTTCTCCATGTCATATATTCTGTATTCGTCTTCCATTTTAGCACGTTTGAATAATATCGGCAAGGAAATTAGGCACGAGTTCACCTTAATATTTTCATATCAGGCAAAGGCTTTAAGGTTAGGCTTTTATGCCGTTTTCTTGTTCCCCCATACAGCCGGGCAAAAAGTTTGCGCCCCTTGTCACAAGGAGAAGGGGCGCAGAAAAACACAGGCATCAATAACTACCAGGAGGAGCGGCAGGCAAATATACCAATAAAAGCGTACTAAACTTCATCAATAAGTACATGACGTGCTAAACACACCTTCATCCAAAGGCTTTCATGTTTGCAAATCTTGCTTCTGTCTTTCGTCAGTCATCGTGCTCAATCGAATTTAGCGCAAACGGTTTCGCAGAAATGTCGGGATGTCAATGTCTTCGGTATTAAAAGACCGCGGCTGGAACTCTTCTGCTCCCAAATTCCCGTCCGCATCCTTCTTGAAACCTTGATTGTTTTTAAATCTCGGTTTCGAGCTGGACATGATATTCCTCGGCATTCCTGTACGTTCAAAACCCGTTGCAATCACCGTAACGCGCAGGTCATCTCCCATGTTCGGGTCGATAACCGCACCGAAGATCAGGTTGACATCCGGATGGGCGGTTTCCTTGATGATTGCCGCTGCCTGGTTCACCTCGAACAAGGTCAAACCAGGGCCACCGGTAACGTTGAACAGAATTCCACGTGCACCGTCGATGGTAATATCAAGCAATTTGCTCGAAATTGCCTCTTCAGCAGCAATCCGCGCTCTGTCCTCTCCGTCGCCATGCCCCACAGCCATCAAGGCTGCCCCGCCTTCGGACATAATCGTTCTGACATCGGCGAAATCAAGGTTGATCAAACCGGGGACGGTAATCAGCTCGGAAATTCCCTGAATGCCCTGACGCAGCACATCATCGGCAATGCTGAACGCTTCCTGAAGGCTTGCGCGTTTGTCGACGATTTGCAACAAGCGGTCATTCGGGATAACAATCAAAGTATCCGCCTGCTCTTTGAGTTTCGTAATCCCGGCTTCTGCGGCTTTGATTCTGCGGGACCCTTCGAAGGAAAACGGCCGTGTAACGACACCGATCGTCAACGCCCCGACTTCACGGGCAATTTGAGCAACAATAGGTGAAGCGCCGGTGCCTGTTCCGCCGCCGATACCAGCAGTGACAAAAACCATGTCAGACCCTTTCAGCACATTATAGAGGTCTTCTGCCGATTCCTCTGCAGCTTTCTGCCCAACTTCAGGATCTCCGCCGGAACCTAAACCGCGTGTCAATTTGTCGCCGATGCGAACACGGGTTTCTGCTTTTGCCAGCAATAACGCCTGGGCATCCGTATTCACAGCAACGAATTCCACGCCTTGCAGCCCTTCGGCAATCATCCGATCGACTGCGTTGCAACCACCTCCGCCAACACCAACAACTTTTATCCTTGCGAAGGATTCTGATTGATCTCTGTTCATCATTTTGTCTACCTCCTCTGGTCGAGTTCTCACTTTATTCTGATCATGCCTGATAAAATTGCCGTCGTTTTTCATTGCTACCTGCCTGTGTGTGTTTTTTCTCTAAAATAATTACGGAATAAACCTTTGTAAAAATGATTTGATGCTTTCCCAATCGATATGACCTCCTCTGTGAATTGGAATTTGCCTGGTCGACAGGGAAGAAAATTCAGTCAGCATTGCCCCCCAGCGAAGCAAACCCACGCTTGTCGAGAACGCAGGTGAATGCAACCTGTCTGTCATCCCAATCAAACCTTCAGGTTTGGCTATTTGCACCGGAATACCTAATACACGTCCGGCTACTTCCCGAATACCCGGTAACGAACTAACTCCCCCCGTCAATACCATACCAGCCGGGAGCAATCCGTCATATCCCGAACGTTTGATTTCCTGAAGCACCATGCTGAATATTTCTTCCACACGCGCTTCGATGATCAAGGCAAGGTCTTTCCTGCTGACCTGAACGGCCTGCTGCTCACCAAAAGGTTTGACAGTGAAATATTCATCCGGACCTACACCATCTTTGTAGGCAAAACCGTGTCTGATTTTCACGGCTTCTGCCCGGTCCAGTGGTAATCTCAAGCCGTGGGCAATATCCGAAGTAATATAATCCCCGCCAATGCCCAAGACCATTGAGTACCATATAGTACCATCGATGTAAATCGCCATGCCCGTTGTGCCGCTGCCGATATCACAAACCATTACACCCATATTTTTGGCAGTGTCAGTTAGCACGACCTCTCCGGAAGCAATAGGATTGAGTATAAACTGGTCGATTTCCACCACACTACCAACAGCTTCCCGCAGGTTTTGTACACCGGCAGCCCCAACGGTAACAATATGGACTTCGGCTTCAAGCCGGTATGCGTGCATGCCGGCAGGCATGAGTATTCCTTCCTGCCCATCGACAGTAAACCCGCGCTGAATAACCTGAATGGGGTCCTGATTGTGCGGAATGGAAACCGCCTGGGCAGCATCTATCGCTCTTTCCATGTCATTCTCGTCAATGATTCTCCCGGAAACACCGACAACCCCCCGGTTATTTTGAGAGGTGACATTCGTCCCCGCAATACTCACGATAGCCGAGGTTATTTCCAGTCCGGAAGTCCGTTCCGCTTTCTCGATTGATCGTTCAATCGCCTGCGTTGCAGCGTCCAGATCGACTATCATCCCTTTGCGAATACCTTTCGAGCGTTCGATACCCACACCCATAATTCTCAGCTGGTCTCGGTTTTCCAGCCTGGCGACCAGTGTACATATCTTGCTTGTCCCGACATCAATCCCGGTAATAATTGGCTCATCCATAACTACGGCTCCAATCGAATAAACGGTGCATAAGTATATTCGATATCAACTAAATACGGTACCTCTTCATTGTCATGTAAATACTTGACAAGTGCTTGATAGACTTTGAGTTTTGCATCAAAATCATGCACATCCACACCAAGAAAAACTTTCCATCCTTCTGTATCCATCCATCCCAGCCCATAAGAAGGGTCATAAATCAGCGGCTTTTCACTGGGGATTTTTTCCCTGATTTCCCGAATTGCTTGAATCATCACCGGAGACAAGAAAACAGGCTCGCTTTTCCCGGCAGCAACCCCCAATGCCCCGGATGCTTCCGACCGGGATACAGTCGGACTTCCTGACGCATCGACACACGGCAATGCTTCCACATCACCCCGCGGTGCGTAACGCACGCCATCTTCATCAATCCAGTAGGTGCGCCCTTCCTGCCGCCATTCGATGACCGGTTGTCGTTCTTCAAGAAGCACAACCACGGAAGCCGGAAACCCAATTCGAACAGAAACATCGCGTAGGTCCCGGATATTCGTTTTCAATGTCTTTTCAAGCACAGCCGGTTCAAGTGAAAACACCGACCGGTTGACAACACCAATAACAGCATTGATATTCTCCAATGTCAGACGATTAGCCCCCTGCAATTGCAGCGTGCGAACCCGGAAAGTATCCGATTGGAAGAAAAACACCAATAAAATCATCGATCCCAGTGCAATAACACCAGACAACGCACGCCACCCGACCTTTACCGCCGGTATCGCCGGAAGGCTGATTTCCGCTCCGGACTTATTCAGTGGAATTGCCAGACGTTTACGCGGTTTCCGATGGTTATTGATCAGAACTGAACCGTGTGCGCCGCGCATCA
The DNA here is from genome assembly GCA_964457375.1 of uncultured Anaerolineales bacterium. Classification (GTDB taxonomy): domain Bacteria; phylum Chloroflexota; class Anaerolineae; order Anaerolineales; family UBA11858; genus G519. The sequence continues at coordinate 3,576 of CAYWFK010000030.1, read as the reverse complement.
ATACCGGAGGCATACGGTTTCCACCTGCCAGCGGTTCATTACGCATCCGTCGCTTGGACGAGCGTTTGTTCTGCGCCCTGCGCTTGCGAGCCATTTCTGCTCTTGTCAACGGAACCTTTTTCTTAAACATCGTTACCTGTCATCTCTATACAACTCTGCCAATTCAAAACCATGATTACGCCTGATACTGCCGGGAAGTTTTCTCCCGTTCCTGATTGCGTTCGAGTGCCAGCGTAATCAACCGGTCAAGAAGCTTTTCATAGCTCAACCCCGAAGCTTCCCACAATTTCGGATACATGCTGATTTGGGTAAACCCGGGGATTGTATTCACCTCATTCAAGTAGTATTTTTCAGTCTCCTTTTCCAAAAGAAAATCAACTCGCGCCATACCTGCACAATCAATGGCTTTGTAAGCCTTGACGGCCACTTTTCTCATCTCTTTCATCAAACCCGGCGAAACCGGTGCCGGGATGAGAAGTTTCGAGCGGTCATCCTGATATTTCGCTTTGTACGAATAAAAATCCTCTGCCGGGACAATCTCTCCGGCAATCGATGCTTCCGGATTCTCATTGCCCAAAACACTGATTTCAATCTCGCGTGCATCAACGCCCCGTTCGACAAGAATTCTGCGGTCATACTGCGCCGCCAGGCGTATTCCATCGTACAGTTCAGAACGGTTTTCACATTTCGAAACTCCGACAGAAGAGCCTAAATTTGCCGGCTTGACAAAAAGAGGATAAGCGGCAATCAATTCCGCTTCATCAAGAACCTCGTCACTGTCTTTCTCGAACATGCTTCGCAGAAACACCTGGCTTTCGACAACCGGAATATGATTGGCTTTCATCACATCTTTGAAAACCCCTTTATCCATGCCGACCGAAGAGCCAAGTACACCAGCCCCGACGTAAGGCAATCCCGCCATTTCAAGCAAACCCTGCAATGTGCCGTCCTCGCCGTAAGTGCCATGCAAAGCCGGGAAAACAACATCCAGATCAACCGTCTTTTCGATTGTCCCTGACTTCTCATCATTCATCCGCAGGCGGTACAACCCCTGCTGCGATGGATCAGGAAGTATTGTAACGGGATGCAAACCATCTGTCTCTCCGGAAAGCATCGCTTCCAAAACGTTATTTCCGGTAAACCAGCGTCCGTTCCGGTCAATTCCGATTTCCGTCACCAGATATTTATCGCGGTTCAATGAATCCAACACCGAACGCGCCGACATCAGAGAAACATCATGTTCTCCCGAACGTCCGCCGAACAATACGCCAATCCGAAGTTTTTGTTTCATCATCATTTTATTCATCAGCATCCAATAAATTATTCCAGTCACCAAGATATTCGACTTCCAGTTCCAGGCGAATACCGAACATTTCCTCGACTCGAATTCTTGCCATTTTAATCAACCGATGGATATCCATGGCACTGGCATTTCCGCGATTGATGAAAAAGTTTGCATGCAATTCACTGATCATCGCCCCGCCAATCACCATTCCTTTCATGCCGGCTGCTTCTATCAGCCTTCCTGCATAATCACCCACCGGATTCTTGAACATCGACCCCATACTGGCGCCCGGCGGTTGAGTTTGTCGGCGAATTTCAGAAAAGTGATCGATCTTTTCCTTAACCAAACCTGATTTGCTCGGCAACAGCCCGAATTTTGCTGACAACACATAAAACTTGCCGGGATGCCGTTTGAGCAAACTTGAGCGATATCGAAACATAAATTTATCGGCAGTCCATTGCTCCGTTGTTCCATCCCGATGCAAGATTTCTGCCAAAGCAAGCACATCCGCAACTTCACTGCCATGTGCACCGGCATTCCCAAAGACAGCGCCACCGACAGTACCGGGGATACCAACCGCCCATTCCAACCCTGCCAGCCCCCGCAATGCTGCTCGGCGTGAAACAATACTCAGGCTGGCACCGGATTCCGCACAAGCACAAGGCATATCCCCTTCCATCTCGAAATGAATCGCTTTCGCACGATTGATGATTACCAGGCCCCGAAAGCCCAAGTCACTCACCAAAACATTCGACCCGCCACCGAGAAGCACATAGGGGTAACCAAGCTCCCAAACTGTCTTCAACACGTTCGCCATATCATCCGAACTTTCCACGACGATCAAAGCATCCGCTTTTCCGCCAACTCGTGAAGTCGTATAATTCGATAAAGGCACATCCCCGCGAATGCGATCTCCAAATTTTTGTCTCAATACTTCCATCATGTTATCCGGTTTCGTCAGGAATGTTTGTGTTCTCTTCATTGCGGTTTCTCAGGCCAGCTGCCTTTCGATAAAATCCTATAAATCCTTAATTCTTTCGATTATCCTCGAGATGATTTCCGGTGTAATGCGATAGATTTTATAATGTGCTTTCATGCGTGCCTGTTCCTCGGATTTCTTTCTTCCGTTTCCAAGAATCTGAACGGGAAAAGCCACCCTGACTTTCGCACTCATTTTGAGATTTTGTTTTAGCATTTCACCACTCCTCTCGGAAATCTACCAATCCATCAAGCAGCAATTTTCCCGGGTTTACCGTTTGTCAAACGCTTGTCAGCGAGCGTCCGAAGCACTCTCTTGCTGACATCAATCGCATCACCCGCCGACATCACCAAAAGCACATCTCCGGGCACCAGCACTTGTGATAAAAATCCAGCCGCCTCCGGAATGCCGGGCATCAAATGCACATCCGGATGATGCAAATCACGAACCAGTTTCCCGATTGAAAACCCTTCCGGTTTGTCCTCGCGTGCAGCAAAAATATCCATAACAACCAAATGCTCCGCATGCTGCACAGCGCTTCGAAACTGATCGAACAGCTCCACTGTTCGCGAATACGTGTGCGGCTGCCATACAACCCAAAGCCTGCGCTGCGGAAATCTCGATTTCGCAGCCTGTATCGTCGCCAGGATTTCGGTCGGGTGATGAGCATAATCATCAACCACAACAACACCATTGACTTCTCCGTGAATTTCGAACCGCCGTTCCGCTCCCTTGAATTTCTCCAAAGCCATGGCAGCTTTATCCAAAGGCAAAGACAACACGTCGACAACAACCAGTGCCGCCAGAGCATTCAAAACATTGTGAAGCCCGGGAATATGCAGCGCAACTTCCGTAAGAACATCAGTGCCCCGAACCATATCGAAACGGTAGCCGTCTCCATCATGGTTGATTTGCACATGCCTTGCGCAATAATCATTTTTCCGCAAATCGAAACCGAACCGGTACACAATTCGCTCCAATGCCGCCGCATCATCCAGTAATTTTGCCGTCTGAGGGTGGTCGCCATAACCAATCACCACACCGCCCGGTAACACACATTCGAAAAAGTCACGGAATGCCTGTTGAAAATCATCTTCGAGCGGATAGATATCCGGATGGTCATGCTCGACATTCGTTATAACGGCAATCTCCGGTGTCAATCCCAAAAACATTCTGTCATACTCATCCGCTTCGATAACAAAATCTTCACCTTTACCGGCATGGGCATTGGTTTCCAAATTGGTAACCACGCCGCCCACGATGAAGGACGGGTCCCGCCCCAGCTCCGAAAGCATCCACGCCAGCATTGAGG
>CAYWFK010000029.1:28295-34220 GCA_964457375.1 uncultured Anaerolineales bacterium | reverse complement strand
GGTGTGTAGGTAACCGCCCGGTGGTTATGGCGTCGCTGCTTGGGTAAATCTGGTGTTCGACGGCCGGCGTATATTGCGTGCCCAATAGCTCGTGACGACAGTTTGCAAGGCATTCGGGGCGGGTTTGTGGTTTGACGGGTTGTCCCCGTAGCGGATATCGAAGTCGTCATAGTCCGATCCGAATGGCTCGAAAGTTGTATGCCATTCCCAAAGTGCGTAGTTCCATCCGTTCTTTTCGAAAATCCCCATTTGATCGTCCATGAATTTATCCGCGCCGGGTGCCCAGCGTTGAACACCGTATTCGTCGACAGAAAGCGTTACGCGGTTTTCCTTCCGGAATTGCTCTGCGGTGGAAAACAAGTTGTCCAGCCAGGATTTGTCCACTATGTCCGGTTCTCCGTCATAATCGGCATCGAAATGTCCCGGATAAGACAAGGATTCTTCCCCGCTTTCCTGGTGCGTATACTCGACGGGTTCGTACTGATGGATTGTGAAAACCGTGTGTGGGTCATCGGATGGTACGATGGATGGCAGCCAGTCCATAGTGCTGTATCCCATACTGTCTACGATGATCGGTATGTCCGCATCCACCTGACGAATTGCTGCGCTGATTTTGGGGAAGAGCTGGTTCCAGTCGTATAGGGTGCCGGCGTATTTACCGTAAAATGTTTCTTTGTCTTCTATTGCCAGAGGATCTCCTTTGGGGAAACTGCCAACCTCATTGGCGTTTGGCTCGCACATCAGTTCGTACCCGACGACAACGGGGTTGTCATGATACAGCACCGCAGTATAACGCCACATTTCCGCCCAGGCATTTTGGGCATCCGGGTCATTCCAAACTGTATTGTTATACAGTTTCGGACTGAACCAGCCTTCTTTATGGTCAGACTGCGTATCTTCGCCCCAAAATGCCCAAAATTCACTCCGTCCGGGACCGGTTCTAAACGAGATGACAGCAAAGAGATCAGCTTTGGTTGCCATTTCGAGCAGTTTGTCGAGGTTGGCTTTTGCTTTGGGGTCTGGTTTGTAGGGAGGTTTTTCGGTGAACAATCCCGGATGGGAAATGACGACGAAGTTCGCACCAAGGGCGGCAATATCGTCGAAATCCTTTTGGGTAAACGGCGGGCCAAAATCTCCGGGGCCCATATAGCCCTCGTCTAGTTTGGGGTAGACGCGGCGTTGGTATATGTCGACGCCGCGTAATTGAGTCCCGTTCGCCCATAGCGACCATTTGCTGTCCAGTGTTTTGACGGGCGTTTTTCCGGATTTCGTCGGTGCCGGTGCTTCGGAAACAGGCTGTGTTTTGCAGCCGGCCAGGGCGAAAGCCAGGAGCATGGCTAACAAGGGGAGCAAGTGAGTTCGGGAGATGCGTTTCATCGGTTTCGCTCCTTTTCCGGTTGGTTTGGTTTGAACGAGTTGCCCGGATGGCTGTTTATCGCTTTGCAGACAAACCAACATACGGAAGACTGAATAATAGTGTTTTTATTGTCTTTGCCTGCTGCGAATGCGTTTTTGAAGCGGTTCAGGCCATTTGTCGGGTTCTTCGCTGGGGTAAATTTTCAGTTCCGGCCCGTTTTGCGTGAGCAAATCTTCGATGGTGCAGCCGAGGATTTTCTTTGCTGCTGTCAGGCCTGAGAGTGTTGCGCCGGCGACCCCGTGGCTGAGCGTGCTTGCACCGCACATCAGCAGCCCGTTGATTTCCGTTTGAATTGGGAAGGCACCCGGGCCGACTTGCCGGAGGGTTTTCGCAATTCCGTATAAGTTTCCGCGGGTGGCGTTGATGAAATGTTCGTTGGTGAGTGGTGTGCCCAAACTCCAGTAAGTAATGTGGCTGCTGATTCCCGGAACGAGCTGTTCGAGCCGCCTGAACATGCGCCCGGCAATATCTTCCTTGAGCGCCATGTATTCAATCGGGCGGTTACCCGGCTGACCGCCCGCCCATTTTTCGAAGGCATCGTATCCGATGAAGGTGAAAGCTTCGCAGGTATGCTTGCCATCGTGCATCTTGGACGGGTCTTTCAGGGTGGTGACGGTCAGGAACATCATCGGGATTTCTTTTGCGTGGAGGACGTAGTCTGTCAGACCTTTGGCGTAAAGACCGTCGACATCTTCGTTTTCATACATCCAGTAATTTCCGGAATCCAGACCGGCGGCGCGCAAATCCATATCCACCGCGAAGAAAAGGCTCAATGACGAGACGGAATAGGTAACCCGGTTGAGTTTGCGGAGAAGCTTCTTGCTGAGATATTCTCTCCCGACGAGTTTTCCAAAAGTCATTTCAGGGTCAGCGTTGCTAATCACGTAACGGGCATTAATTTCTTCGCCGTTTGCAAGGCGCACACCGTAAGTTTTACCGTCTTTGGTAAGGATGCGCTCGACAGGGGTGCTCAGGCGCAATTCTCCCCCGGCTTTCTTCAAGGCGCGCACGAAGGCGCGCGGAATGGCGAAAGCGCCCCCCATGGGGAAATAACCACCATCCAGATAATGAGTAACGATCCCGGCGTGTACGAATGCCGATACTTGCGATGGAGGCATACCATGATCGCCGGACTGACCGGCAAGTACGCCTTTCAGCACCGGATCGGAAACAAAAGAATCGATGAGATCCTGACCGCTGCGGCGCGCCCATTTCAGAATCGAAACGGCTTTGCCGGTCGCTTTGAGCGCATCCGTTGCATTCCTGACTCGTCCGAGCTGATTGAGGCTTTTCATCATTTGGTCGACCGTATCGTAGTAATCGGCAATCCCTTGTGCGTCTTCCGGAAACCGGGCTTGCAGGCGTTCAATCAGGTTGCGTTTCCCTTTGGGAAAGTCGAAGCGTTCTTTTCCGATGATAATGTGATCATAACCGTCCGGGTTGAGCTCACAAAACGGGATGTCTCCTGAAACCCCCAATCCCTCATAAATTTGGCGCATCATTCCACCTTTTTCAAGCCCGCCAATGTAATGAACGCCGGGGCTGAAGCGGTATCCCTGCAAGGTGAAGGAATGCGTCCACCCTCCGGGCACTTCATGTTGTTCGCATACCAGGACCTTTTTTCCTGCTTGCGCCAGAGGAACAGCCGCACTTAAGCCGCCTGCCCCGGACCCGACAACGATTACATCATAATCCATTCATTTGCTCCTTTTGTTTCATGCTGATACATAATTGTAACCGATTTGCTGCTGGGAGTTTTCACCCCCGTACCCTGCTGAAATGAAAACGACAGAAAGAATGTGCGCAGGAAAGTATCGATTTTGATCATCTTAATCGTCGCAATCGGAAGATGAAACCGGCAGAACACCGGAAAAGACAGCCTGACCGGGTTTGTGAAAAAAGGGGGGGAGATGGCAGACAGGATGACAGCATTATTGCAGGTGTGGTTCGACAGGAAAAGGATGTAGTAAAAAGGTTGGTTATCCCCAAAGCAGGGGGATTTCATGCGGATGAAACCGGTTTATTGCTGCGGTTTGATCCGCACGGTTATTTCGGTCCCCTTGATGAATTTTCTGCCGTAAGCAAGGTCGATGATCAGGTTGCAGGAACCGTCCTGAGTTTCCGGTAATTCCAAAGGCATGATCGAAAAATCGGTGTAAATGTCTTCTCCCTGTTCCAGTTTGATATCAGAGGAGCCAGGCTGAATATTGACATACAGGGACCCGGGGATGATTCTCAGGATGGGGAAGGGGTCATTTGCCGGAAGGTCGAAGGCAAACCAGGAGATCCCGTCTTTGATGTATAAGTCCCCGGTGTGCTTTTGGCGGAGAAAACCAATGCGCAAATTGTGAATTTCACCGACGCGCATCACAGTATTGTATTCGACACGCGCAAACCAGTGGATGTTATGGTCATTCGTGTTACGGCTTATGACGCTGGCAGGGGGAATTTCTTTCGGCTTGCCATATGCGGGTTGCCCGGATGGTTTTGCTGCTGCAGCGGTTGACGGGGCTGCTTTGGGCTTACCGTTGAGGAGCTGCTGGAGCGTATTCCTGGTGCCGGATGCCGGAATTTGCAACGATGGTTCCGCTTTTGCGTGTGCCTTGGGGGTTCCTGCCCTGTTGGTTTTGTTGCTGGGGTTGGAAGGCAGTTTTCCGGGGCTTCGCAGCGGGGCTGTTTGAGCGGGGCGTTTGGTGTTCGCCGGTTTGGGTTTTGCCTTTCCGGCTGGCGGTACGGGGGCTTTGGCAGCAGGCGCCGCTGGTTTTGGCGCAGCAGGCTTGTGCCCGGGTTTCCCTTTGCCGGCTTGCGGGCGGGGTTGTGCGGCTTGCGGAGTGGAAGCTCTGGCTGCGGGTGCAGGTTTTTGGGGATTGTCAGGTTTTTTCCCGGTTTGTTGTGGTTTTCTGGTGAATTTCCTGAGTGCTTCCTGAAGGACGGAACGCTTGACGACCACGGTTTCCCTGGAGGCTGCATCGGGATTGGAAGAGCCGGTTTGTTTGGCTTTCGCTTTGTTTTGTTTGGCGCGCGGCGTCGACGGTTTCCGGCGTCTGATTACAACGGTTTTCGCAGAAGAAGATGCCAGCCGCTCGGCCTCTTCCGAACCGGGTTTCGGTTTGTTCCCGTCTGGTGATTGCCGGGGGGAAACGCGGTTTGCTTTGGCTGACTGTTCTTTTTTTGCACGATTGGGTTCTTGTTGGCGCTGCGTTCGATTAACTTTGCTTGGCTTCTTTTGTGGTGCTGATGGAGCAGCAGGCTTTCCCGGCGTGGATGTGGATGCGGCATGATTGGTTTGCGCTTGTTTCCCGGCAGCTTGTTCATTCCCCGCTTTTTGTCCGGGGGATGTCGTTGTTTTCGGCGGCTCTGAATTTTGTGATGGTAGTTTACCGGTACCTGTTTTCGGCCTTGGCCGTGTGGGAACTTTCTCGACGGCGGGAAGGGGTGTTTCACTGCGTATCAGTGCGGGAAAGCGATCTTTGATGGCTGTTTGGCTGGTTTCCCTGGGTTTCGGGGCGGGTGATGCTGCCGGTTCCCAGGATGTAATGCTCATGGCGTGGGTATAAGCATTAAGAAATTCCATGGCGCTTGGAAAGCGTTTCGAAGCGTCAGGCAATAGTACCCGCAAGACGACTTTGTCGATTTCCGGGTTGATTTCCGGGTTGAATGCACTGGGCGGGTAGGGTTCCCGATTGTTCATTTCCCAGGCAACTCTTTCCCGAAGGTCGGTAATTTCCAGAGGCGCTTGGTCTCCCTGATAAGGATAAACGCCGCCGGTTAGCATTTCGTAGAGGACAACTCCCAGTGAAAAGAGGTCTGCTCGCAAGTCGACCCGTTGTTGCAATTTGCTGTGTTCGAACAGCTCCGGGGGCGTGTAGAAGGGCGTTGGCGGCAGAAACACATCCCCGATGATGACAGGAATATCGAAAGCGCCCAGAAATACATTCCCTTTTTGCCCCAGAAAAATCTTTTCCGAGCTGATGTTTCTGTGGATCACGTCCAGATAATGGGCGTACCCCAGCGCTTTGCAGACTGGCTCCAGAATTTTATGGGCAAGAGGTACGTTGAAGGGCTTGTTTCGCTGTAAAATGACCTGCTTGAGGGTGGTAACTGGCGGTAAATCGGTGATGAAAAAAAGCAAGCCGTTTGTATCGAAAAGACCGCGGAAACGAAGAATTTTCGGGTGGGCAATTTCCTGAAGGAGGCGGGCGTTACGCTGGAAACGACGGACGAATCTTTCGTCGCCGGTAAGCGGTTCTTTGATGATCGAGAGGAGAACGTCTTTTTGTTTTTGATTATCGTGTGCGATAAAGGCGTCGGTGTATTGGGTGCGCGTATGGTGGGCGCGGATTTCAAATCGATCTGCCAATGTCATGCCAATACGCTTGTCCATTGAAAATTCCCTGTATCGCTGCTGAGACAAAATTAAATAGAACCCAAAAAACCACGAAAGCAGGTACGCTCTCCTTAAATATCACTATACCTCATTAAAGGAGAAAAATCAATGATGGGTTGGA
>CAYWFK010000029.1:0-28195 GCA_964457375.1 uncultured Anaerolineales bacterium | reverse complement strand
GGAGGACGGCATAATTTGACAAACGGGCACGAAATCTCTACAATCAAACAAGAAAGGAAGGACGCATGGAGACAAAGATTGCTGTTGTCGGCAGCCTGAATATGGATTTGGTGGTGCGTGCGGCACATTTCCCGCAGCCCGGTGAGACGATTTTGGGAATGGACTTCGCGACAGCACCGGGGGGAAAAGGTGCAAACCAGGCTGTGGCTGCTGCCCGGATGGGCGGCAGTGTATCGATGATTGGACGGGTTGGAAATGATGCTTTTGGCCGTGAATTGCTGGACAACCTGAAGCGGGACGGTGTTTCCTGTGATGGTGTGCTCACCACCGGAGATGTCCGTAGCGGGGTGGCGTTGATTGTCGTTGATGCACAGGGGCAAAACAGTATTGTGGTGGCTTCGGGTGCAAATGCGGCTTTGTCTCCGGCTGATATCGAAGCCGCAGCAGAGCACATCCGCCAATCCGATTGCCTGCTGCTGCAGCTGGAAATTCCGCTTGAAAGCGTCATCCGGGCGGTGGAAATCGCCCGGGAAAGCAAAGTGCCCGTGGTACTCAACCCGGCACCAGCCTGCCCGTTGCCTGCGGAATTGCTGGCATCGGTGGATATCCTTGTTCCGAATGAAACCGAAACTGCATTCTTGACCGGCTTGCCGTCACCGGAAAACGAAGATGAGGATGCGTTGTTTGCGGCTGCGGAGGCGCTGCATGCTTTGGGGGTGCCAACGGTGATCATGACTTTGGGCAGTCGCGGAGCATTGCTCTCGAAGCGGGGTTTACGCAAGCTTGTCCCTGCATTTCACATTGAGCCGGTCGATACGACAGCCGCCGGGGATGCTTTTCTGGGCGGTTTTGCGGTGGCATTTACAGAAGGAAAATCTCTTGAAGAAGCTGTGCGTCAGGGGAATGCTGCGGGTGCGTTGGCTGCAACGAAACCGGGTGCTCAGCCTTCACTGCCTTTCCGCGGGAAGGTGCTTGATTTACTCACTGCCGGGCTCGCTTGAAATCGATTCCGGATTTAATCCGGTGGAAGTGATAATAATTCCATGGATTTTACCCTCCTCTTTTTACCCTTGCTGTTTGATTGAAGCGGCGGGGAATTGCCTGTTGTTTGGGTGTTCGGCATCACTGCAAAGCAGCCATTCAGGGGCTGGTTTTGTCGGCTGATGGAATTTGGACTAATCGGGAACATGGTCCCGGGCAGACAGTGTTATGGTTGCGATGCGCTTCAAGAAATGTTACAATATTGTTAAGCTGTCGGGCTGCTGTCGGATTTTTACATACGGGGGAATAAAAGGATTGATCAGGAAAGGACTTTGTTTATGGCAATGAGAAAAATATTTTGTCTTTCAAAGCGATTTGCGTTTTGATCTATCACAGTTCGATAATGGAATTAAGGAGAGGTTTGAAATGAACGGCTTGAAGGGATTTCCCCGTTTGCGGCTTCTGATTTTCGGGTTGGTGATATTCTCTGTTGCATGCATCATCCCTCAAAATGTTTTTGCTCAATCTGCAAAGCAGCAGGCTGGCAGTCTCGCCCCTGGTATTGAGCTTGCGGTAAGTGCAAAACTTGGCGGTGTGCCATCCTATGACAGCGGGTGGGTTACGTTAGGTCCTCGGTCGGACGCGATATCGATTAAATTCAACCATAACCTGAATACCAATACCGCCGGCTTTCTGGTGGATTTGACATGCAGAGATAATTCTTCTTTGGCTGTTTACGATTGCAGAGATGATAATTTTCATGTCGATGCGCATTGGTACGATTTGACAACATCTTCGGTCAGGGTCTATGTCGTTGGCGGGAATCGCCCGGATGAAATTCGACTCCGTATCTACCAGATATCGTATGCTTATTCGAGTTCCTGGCATAGCCTGGGCACGCGCTCGGATCCGATTGCCGTGCCATTCAGTTTCAATATTGCGAACGGGCATCGTGCAGATTATCACGTAAATTTGGAATGCTGGGATAGCAATTCAACCCTCAAACATTACGATTGTACGGGCAATTTGTTTCATGTGCATGCACATTGGTATGCACTTGGCGATTCATCGATCAAGGTTTATGTGCGCAGCGGAACATCTCCGACGCATGTACGTGTGCGCATTTATCGAAACAAACCGAGTTACGATAGTGGCTGGTACACAATTGGCACGCGCCCGGACAAGGTAGCCGCAGTGTTTAACCATCATCTGGGCAGCTCGGCAGATGCGTATTATGTCAATCTGGAATGTCAGGATAATACTGTGCTGGCTGTGTATGATTGTACTCAGCAAAGTTTTCTTGGGCAGTCTCACTGGTCGGCTTTGAATCCTTCATCGATTCGCAGCATGATTGCCGGCGGTTCACAGCCGGACAAGGTACGCGTTCGCATTTGGCTGCGATATTACATTTATCTGCCTTCGACGCAAAAGAACCTGCAATGAAACAGGATGTTGTGCGGAGAGCGGTCTCTTCCGGCAGGTATTGCTTCAAATTTGGCGGTTTTTCGTGAAGGAGACAGCTATTCCGGAAGAAAAGAAAAACAAGGTGCTTTGCTGGTCAGCAGGCACCTTGTTTGATAAAAGCAGAGCAGCCGTTTTTAGCTGTGTCCTTTTGGGGGCATCAACGGAAAACGAATCGGCACCCCCGATTTCAAGGAGACCAGGAGCGGGCTACGAATGGTGCAAAGATTTGCCGGGAGTTGATGAACAGATCTGCGCTGCGGGTGAAAGACGATGACCCGCTTGGCTTGATCACTGCGGTGTTGCGGAGAAGCCTGGATACCGTACTGACGACCTTCGCATGGTAGGTGATGGTCACCGCGGAGCTGGTGTTCAGGGTTCCTGCCCAGTGTAATTGCGGGGCAGTGCTGGCATCGACTGTGCCGGAAGTGGCATTGAGCGAACCGGGGACATACGCCAAGCCGGATGGTACGGTGTCTGACATGGTGATCGTTGTTGTGGGGGGCACGGATAAACCCTGGATGACGATTGTGTAGGTAACCGTTTCGTTGTTGACTGCGGCAACCGGGCTGACGGATTTTTTCGATGTTTCCGGTCCGCCCCAGCCGGCAAGCCTTGCCATCATCCACCAAAAAGCCTGCCCTTTGCGCAAGCAGTTGAAGGAGTGCGAGTGGGCACAGGAAGGCGGGAGGTCCTGACAATCCGCAGGATGTGTAGTACACCATGTGGAGCACCACGGGCAGGAATCATCGGTGTTGGGATAGTAATTCCCGTCCGGGTCGTAACTTTCGATATCTGCAAAATCAAAAAGAATCATGTTATGAGCAATGGCGTATTGCCGAACAAGGTTGTTGTTGCGTTTGAGAGTCGAACTGCCGCCGTCCGTATGACCGGTCATCAGGATGAAACGCATATTCGGGTAGCGGTTTTCGAAGAACGTCATCGTAGCGAGGTAGGATTGAACAGTGGCTTCGGAATTCGAGGATTGCTGCCCGCACCATGACCACATCGAGTAGTCGAACAGGCCGGTGTTGGCAACCGATTGCGTGCGGCTGATTCCACTGGTCGTTTTCCAGTAATCATCCGGGGTGATATAGGTTTCGGGCGGATTGCCGTCATAAACGCATAATGTGCCCGGTGCACAAGCGGAAAGTGAGCTTGGCGGGCTGGAACCGGCATAAAACAAGGAATAGTCATATTTGGAATCCCGTTGTTCGATTTTTTTGATCCCGCTGACAATTTGCGATCCGTGGGATGTATGGGCGTAATGGATGGCGAGTTGTTTGGCTTTGTTGAGCCAGTAATCGGGGATTTTGGAAATGTCGGTTGCATGGTGATCGATGATAATCGCTCCGCCGGAAGCATTCGGGGAATTTACTGCGGCGGGATATCCCTGATTGTTGTACCGGTTTGAGGCGATGTTGGTGGATGTGGATTGTGCCTGTACGGAATAGGAATTCATCGAATCGAAAAGCAGGATTATTCCCCCGATCACAACTAACGGCAATAAGACGACCGTAGTGAGAAATACGGGTTTTCTATGGGATTTCATGGTTCACCTCGTTTCAGGTCTGTTGGGGATGTCTTTAAGCCTGGTTTTGGCAGAAAGACGATGAATGGGTTGATGAGAACAACTATCGCAAGATATAAAAAGTATACTTGTTTTACCATCTTCTCGGAATAGGACATCGGTAATAGAAGTTTCCCGATGGTAAATAAATACCGTGTTGGCGGCGGGTTGAAGGCTGCCTCTGGAAGGAGCGTCCCCGCCGGGACGTGGATGAACCCTGAATGACAATCGTCTTGTATTGAAACGCGACAACGGCGTTATCACAACGCCGTTGTCTGGTTTGAGGAGAGGTGTGTTTTTTTAGGTTAGTGGATTAGTGCATTATCCGGATGTGCCGCGGCCAATTCCGGTGCGGTAATTGTATTCCGACCCAAAGATGCTGTGCGGAATGAAATACACCAGCAAGGTTACCAGGCCTGCAAGATAAACGGACTTCGGATTGCGATGACTGCCCCGGTTTGCATATGCAGCGTAAATCCATGCTGCCAGTTCGAACAGCACTTTGTTGTCTGTCCAATCGTAACCGAAGGGAACACCCGACCACCAGACCCCGAAGGCGTACCACTGTACCCACGGTCCGAGAAGAAATGCTCCCAGCAGGAAAGAGACCAATGTTGCCCAAAGCATCCATTTGTAATTTCCGCCGATGAGTGCCTCGAAAACGGTACGCAAGGCGAACATCATCGAAAGGAAAATGATGAGAACATGAAGCCCGATTACCGGCATGGGAACAGCGCCTTTGTAACGGGCATAAATCGGTGTCTCTCCGGTTACCGAAAAAGGCTCGTTGTCGTTTACCTGAATGTAGACGAAATATTCATATTTCCCTGCCAGTTTTTGCAGGCTGGGAAGTTCGGCACCCGTGCCGGTTACTGTGCTGGTTTTGCCATGACGGCTAAAACTAAATTCTCCGGGTTTCATCGGAATTGTCTGCCAGTCGTCTTCCGATTTGAAGCGGCGATATTTGACGTACCCGGTTACACCCGTTGGAACGGGATCGAGCAGGATGATTTTCAGGCTGTTCCCAATTGTTTCACTACGCAGGAACTTGAAATGAACCTCTCCTGCGTCTGTTTGAACGGAACTTTCCAGCGGATAGGTGGGACCTGTTTTGTCTTGATAAGTAAACAGAGCAACTGTAAGCAGGATTGCTATCAGCCAAAGCAGGAATTGGCTTAGTTTTGGCTTCCGTTCGCTGAATTGTTTGAGTGCATTCATTTGTTTCTCCCTTATGAATTGTTCCCATAGCATGTTGGGATGAAGGTATAGAGAGGATAATATCCGGGCTCAGTGTATAGGCACTGCGGGAAAATGGGAAGAGGATTTTAGGCAGATTTGGATAAAAGGGGGATGAGAAAACTTCCGCCGCCCGATGCTGTTGCCCGGATATTTTCCCGGCAGGGTCGTTAATTGGCGAAATTTGCGCGATAGTGTTGTTGACATGTGCAGATTAACGTGGTATTCTCTTTAACGAAGGACACCAGTAGTTCGCGGTGGAAGGAAATACGTAAGCGGCTCACGGTAGGTTCGTGGGCTTCTTTGTTTTGACCGAACCGATGTAACGAAATGCGTGCCTGAAACTATTATTTTTTTTTCACAAAAGGAGTATCAAAATGTCTGAACGTACCATCGGGACGGTCAAATGGTTCAACGGTAGCAAGGGTTACGGTTTCCTTACCCGTGAAGGCGGGGATGATGTCTTCGTGCATTATTCTGCAATTCAGGGTGAAGGTTTTCGCAATCTTGAAGAAGGTCAGCGAGTTGAATTCACTGTCGAGCAAGGCCCCAAAGGTTTGCAGGCAGCGAACGTCGTTGTCATTGACTAATCGATAACACTTTGACAAAAATAAATCCCCCGGTATCATGCCGGGGGATTTTTTTATTCATCTTTCGGTTTTGGCTTTTTTATGGTGGGCAGCGTAGGGGCGTCACTGGTCAGGTCGGTTTGCCCGTTTTGTGCCGGTTTATGTTCGGGCAACAGCCGCGGTTTTATTCCGTAGCGTTTGCAGGTATAAACCGAGATGACGAGCAGCAGGAAGCCCAGAATAAGCAATGGCCCGATATAGGGTAGCAGGTGGAGTAATTCCAGCCGGATTGCCATACCATGGGTGTTTCGATAGGCAGTAAGTTCCTCGGGGGTGATGAAAAGGATTTGGAACTGGTGTTTTAATATTTTGTGTTCGTTGTTGATGTCCCCGTGTTTGTTGGTGTCGGGGTAGACGATATTCATCGATAATCTAACGATGAGTGTTCTGTCGTCATACGAAGAAGCCGGGGCGGGCGGGTTCAGCGGTAGGTTTATTTCGGCGTTGGGGCTGACTTTGCGCTCCAGGCGTTGAATATTCTCATGCCATTCGATGGTGGCATTGCCGGGTGAAAGCAGGTACTTCCCCCGCTGTAAGCCATCCACGATGACAACCCCCTCACGCCCGCGCCACAATCCCTGCAAAGCATCGAACGCTTTCGGGATGGTAACCGTGAGAGTGAGATAATGGCTTTGGGGGTAAAGCATCATAACCCGTTCGTCGATGGAAATCTGATTGGGTGTGCCGTCATTCCCGTATGAAACCAGTTTGACAGGTTTCGAAGGATCGATGAGCTGCAGGTTGTTGGGGTAGGGTAATTGCTTGTACCCGTCAACCGGATTGAGTAAACCGATGGTGATGATGAATAGTCCTGACAATAGGAAAGCAGCGCCGGTCAACGTCCCCCAGCCAAGAAGCAACGGCCTGTGGAGCGAATGAAAAGCAAAGAAGATCAAGGCAGCCGCCAGCATGATACCCCCGATAATGAGCGGCATGAAACAAAGGTTGTAAAGTGTCATATTGCCAGATAGTATCGTCTCGTTAGTGGTTTTTGTCCATATCAGTATTGTCAAGCAGGGGAAGTATAGAGGATGAATGTATCTCTGTCAACACTGAATATTTTAAGAAAGTGATTTGATTAGCGGGTTAAACGGGGTGGTTGTTTTTGAAATCCCTTGTCGTCAGAACGTGGAGAAAGGCTTCGACAACATCCGGGTCGAACTGTGTCCCGGAGCAGCGTTTGATTTCTTCGATTGCTTCTTCATGGGTGCGTGCTTTTCGATAAACGCGATCATCGGTTATTGCGGAATAGGAATCGACAACAGAGATAATGCGGGCGCCAAGCGGAATTTCATCTCCTTTAAGCCCGTCCGGATAGCCGTTGCCGTCATAACGCTCATGGCTGGCGCGTACATAGGGGGCAACGTGAGCCAGCTTTTTGATCGGGGCGATGATTTTCGCTCCGGCAATCGTATGGTAACGGATTTTTTCGTATTCTTCATCGGTTAGCGGGCCGGGTTTCAACAGGATCGAATCGGGGATGCCGATTTTCCCGATATCATGGAGCAGCCCGCCCCAGTACACAGCCTGGATTTCTTCCTCGCTCATGCCCAGTTCCTTCGCCGTTTCCGCTGCCATCGTGGCAATTTCCTCGCTGTGGTTCTTCGTGTAGCTGTCGCGGATATCGATTGCATTTGCCAGCGAGATAACGGTTTGGGTGAAGGCATCTTCCAGTTCTTCATACAAACGGGCGTTTTCGACAGCAATGGCAATCTGGTTCGCCAGGGTCAGCAGCATCAAGCGGTCATCTTTTGTGTAGGGGTTTCCCGAACGCGAATCGCCGATTGCCAAAATGCCGACGAGGGTATCTTTGGCAATCAAAGGTACATACAGGGAAAAGTTGTACCGTTCAAGTTCTTCGCGTTCTTCTTTCCAGATCGAGCGGAAGGTCGGGAGAACATCGAGGGCGTGTTTGGTCAGTATCCTGCGGTATTTCCAGAGCCAAACGATAACAGGATGATCGATACGGATTTTTTTGTTGGCAGGCAGCGCAGACCCGCGCTGTTTGAAAAGGACAAAGCTGGCATTATTATTTTCGCGCAGGAAAAACGCAATCTTCCTGATGTGCATGGTGTTGGTCAGTTCATCCAGAATCATCGTGGTGATTTTGTCCAAATCGAGCAGTGTGGCTGTGCTTTCGCTAAGCCGCTGGAGCATCAGGGATTTGTTATACCGGCTGCGGTAGAAAACGCGGTCTATCCAGGATTGCAGCCGGATATAGATTGGTGTGAAAATGAGCGCAGTCAGAACGGCGATGATGGCGGTAATCGTGAAGATAGATGTATCTGTATATTTGGCGAAAATTCTCAGCGCCTGGGAAATGACGACAAAATACATTGCGCCCGCAATGGCTGTGGCGAACGTATAGAACAACCCTGTGCGTACCACCACACGTATTTCGAGAAGCTGGTAGCGCAGAATGGCGTACGCAATCATTATGGCTGCCAGACCGTTGGCAGCGATGTCGATGGGGTATTTTCCCAAAGGGGTCCAGTTGACCATCGTGCCGAGCAGGATGACAAGAAAAGCCAGGTAAAGATAGTGCAGACGTTCGCGGTGGAAATAATCGTCGGTTTGTTTGTATCCGCGATAAAGCAGCAGCAAGCTGTAAATCATCAGTGAATAAGAAGGAATATTGATGAAATAAATTAATTTTCCGAAGCTGTATAGGATTTTCCCGTCGACGAGGGTGGCTGAAACAGCGACGAGATTGGTGAACATGCCCAAAACAATGGTAGTCAGCAGGTAAAAGAAAACAATCGGCAGCCACCAGCTGCGTTTGTGAAAGAGCGCCTGGACGAACCCAAACAATCCCATGAGGGTGAAGATCGTCCAGGTGAACATCAGGCGAAACCAGAAAAGCGTGTCTCCTATGCCTGAGAGAACGAAAAATGCGGAAACAGACCAACCGACCATCGCCAGCAAGTAGGCGCTAAACCATCGCCTGGTGTGGGTGAATGGCCGGGTGGTGATGACAACGAGAAACAGACCCCCGTAAAGCAATATCGCGACCAGAGGAATGATGACGGGGATCGACCAGTTTATCAACTAGTTACCTTTCAGCGTTTCATTAGGACATATGCAATTTTTATCATGAGACAAGCGGTTCTTTTTCATTGAGGTTTCCTATGCGTCTGGGTGCAAGAGCCGTCGGATAATTTTATCATTTGCTTGCATATGTGGGGGTTTGATATGGGCGAGATCTGCACCGAGATTTTTCTTGTACTCCATATAAGCATTGAAAGAACCGTGTGGCAGCACAGAAATTTTGAGTGGGTTGCGCCCGGTAATCGTTCGAAAGTCTTTGTATTCAGGATTGGCTTCGTCGAGCTGTTGGCTGATAATCGTTTGGGTTTTTGCTATATCGATTTCGGTGGATGATTTGGGTTCGATGTACAAATGCAGGACAGGATCTGTTCCGATGAATTCCTTTCGGGCAGTCCATTCGGTATATTTGATTTCCGCACGTTCGAGTGCATGCCAGATATCTTTTTCTGTGATACGTACCAATCCGGCCAGGTCCAGCACCTGATTGGCAGATGAATAGAACTGCACTTGTGGCAGTTTGATGCCTGTCTCGGCATCCCCGATTTCGGTGACTTCGAACAAATCGCCAATGCGGTAACGAGTGAAAACACCGCCATGGAAATTGGTGAAAACGAGTTCATAAATGCCGGGGGTTAGTTCGTCGTATAAAACGGTTGGCGGTTTGTAATCCGGGTTCTTGACGTTTTTCAGATGCTCTGCGTAAGGAATGAATTCGATAAATGCGTTGTCCGGAAGGAAATACATGCCTTTGTAATTCCAGGCTTGTGAAGCCATTGTACTTCCCTCGGTAGAGCCATAAGCTTCGAGAGGTTTTTTCCCCCAGTAATATTCGATTTTTTTGGAGTATACGGATGAGTCGGACCCCCCGGTCATGATTCCCTTGATATTCCAGATATCGCGGGGGAGGATCTTGCGGTGCTGGAATTTGGCGATTGCAGCAGCTTTCAGCAGACGCCATATGCTGCCGAGTTTGAGCATGTTGGTGGATGGTTTCGAAGAGGATGTGCTTTCTTCGAATTGTTCTCCGATCCGCACCAGAATGCTGGAAAGACCGTAAAAATAGTCAAGGCCTTCACTCAATGCCATGTGCATCCCTTTGGCAATTCTTTCGACGAAATCCATTTGGTCGCCTTCTTCCAGATTCGGGAGAAAACGGACGCCAAGTGCATCACGCAGTGCGTAGGTCATTTGACCCGAGAGGTAGGGGGGAGGCGCTGTGGCGAGGAGCAGGCGGTCTTTCATGCTGAGATTGATATCCCCTTTGCCATTGGCGGAGGAGAGGAGCATGCCGGTTACCAGATACCCGCCGAGCTTGTCATACATGGCTTTTGTGTATGGCGCCCATTTGAAGTGCCCGGAATCCGATGTGCGACCGGATGTGCGTACCCAGGCATATGGCTTGACAGGCAGGAAATCCTCGTTTCTGTCTTGCAGGAAAGGGGCATAGAATTCGTATTTTGTCATGGGAACTTTCGTGCGGAACTCTTCGACACTGCCGGGCGTTTTCCCTTTGAATAATTCCTGCCCGATTTTTGATTCCCCGAGGTTTTGAATTTGTTCCATCAATAATCGTTTTTGGATGTTCATATATTCGTTGATATCCAAATCCAGGTGCCCGCAGTGTCTTGTCCAGATTTCCTGGTTTCGCCCCTCCCGGAGCAATTCGATGGTTGATTTCATATTACTCTCTCCCTGGTTTTTTTGCGGTAATTGCCAGCGGCTCAGGAATCCACGAGAAGCGGGACTTGAGCTTGCGGATAGCAATTGTTTCGAACCCTTGTTCTTTAAGTTTGGTTTTCCATGTTTCTTCGGTTTGTACGTTGGGCACTGCTGTGGCTTCTGCCCAGGCGCGATCCGGGTTTTCTTTAAATAGGAAATAGACAAAGGCAAGCGCACTGATGAACACGCGCACGACGGGAATATGCCAGTAGGGCGCACCGGCAACATCGGTGATGGAAAGCAGCCCGCCGGGTTTGAGCACGCGAAAACTTTCGCTCAGCAATTCCGAGACATTCATGTGGTGGGTTGCCAGCCCGCACATGACAACATCGTAAACATTCGAGTTGTACGGCATGAGCATTGCTGACCCGCAGGTGAATAGCGGTGAATTTTCCCCCGCTCGTTCGAAGCGGACTTTTGCGTTTCTGAGCATGGCATATGTGATATCCAGCCCGTGAATGTTTCCCTGGTGCTTTCCCGCCTTTTTAATTCCCATCGGAATCATACCGGTTCCGGTGGCGATATCCAGAACACGGTCTGTTTCCCTAAGCGGGGTTTGCGAAAGGATTTGGTCGACGAATTGATCGTAACTCCATCCCCAAAAAAGGCGCAATTCGGAGTCGACAACTTTTTCGTAGTGCGGTGCCATTTCGGTGAATGCCTGAATTAGTGAATTATGTTCATCCATGTGAATGCCTTTTCCGGAGCGAAATGCTCCTTGACTGGTATTACCCGCTGTGTTCGTTGACGAATATGCTGAATAATCGAGTGGTAAATTTTGTGGTTGAACTTTGGATGATGATGAATTGTGTGTTGTGAATTGATTGGATATGATGAACTATCAGACCTTGACTACCCTGACATACTCGGTCATTGAAATATATTATATCGGATTTCTCGGAATTTCAAACAGGAAAATACAAATCCATAGTAAACAGGTTGTTGTTTCGGTTATGATATATCTCCGGAGAAGGTTGTTCCCAAAGTAGTTGCGTTCCGGTTGTGTGATAAAAGGGTTCCCCCTAGCGGAAACTAGGGGGAGGAGGGGGGGGAGAGGAGTAATTGTGAAAACCGTTCTTTACCGACAATGACAAAAATTTTGAAAGTACCAATAAGACGAAACCTTAAAAAACACCAATGATTATAATGAATACACCGGCAGCTAATGCGATTATTGCAAGTGGAAGCCGGGTGAAAATCAGTCCGGATAGAAAGTTTGTCGTGCTGTTTATTTCGTCAATCAGGTTGTTTATCGGTTGAAAATCCATCATCGAAATCCTCATCTTGTTGTCTATAGTATAGACTGGAATCGGGATATATTCGTTAACAGATATGCAAGGGAAAACGCCGGAAATGCTGTTTTGGGGCGAATCCCTTGCAGCGGTGTTAGGAAAGGCGGGCTGTTCCGCATGGGTGGTTTCCTGTTCGCCGATGGCCTGTTTGGCTGCCGGGGGAAGCGGGACCTTTCGGGTTTTGCCGGGAAGTGTCAGAATGCCTTGGCATGGTGTATGACCAATTCACTAATCCGCCGGGTTGGTTTGTTGGTAAAATAACCCGGGAAAGTACCAAATTGATATGAGGTGATTCTGAATGCATACATTGTTGATTGTCATCCTGCATGATCTTGATTGTCTGCCGGATTTGTTGAAAGCATGGGAAGATGCCAAAGTTCCCGGTGTTACCATGTTGCCTTCTTACGGGGGTTTTCAGGCACAGGCTCTTGTCAGGCGTTCCGGTTTAGGCTCATTGTTGGGAATCTTCGATCAGGAAAAGGCACAGCAGCGAACGTTGATGTGTTTGATTGATGATCCGGAAATCCTCGAGGTCGCCATTTCGGAAGCCGACAGGGTGATCAAGGGTTTCGACCGGCCCAACAGCGGGATTCTTTTCGTGGTGCCGGTTGAACGCGCTCTCGGTTTGAAAAAGTGGGGCAGACCGGCTGTGAAACCTTTGCCGGAGGAAACAGAAGAAGAATCGAATTTAATGCAGTGGTTCAGGCAGGATATCAAGGACGCTTACGGGAAGGATATGATCGAGGCGTGGAAGGAAAAGCGCGAACTGACGGTTGAGCAAATATTCGACGCCAAGGCGCCCAAACCGCCGATTGTCCCCATCGACAGCCCGTTACCGGATGTGCTCCAGGCGCTGCTTTCGGCACCGAACCGACCGGTGGCTTGTGTGATCAACAGTGAGGAACGCTTGATGGGGGTTGTTGCCCCTTCGGATTTGGCGGAAGTGATGATGATACCGGTAGTACCTGAAGCCTTCATCAATGCGCCATCAGATTACGAAAGAGCACTGCGCTTCATCGATCCGGAGAAAGCCCCCGTAGCGGCGGATATCATGAGTGAACCGGTTTTCGTCCAGCTTTCTGACACATTGCAAGATGCCTACCTGAAAATGAGAACGAACCGTTTTGGAGGGCTGCCGGTTGTCGACAAACATTACCGTGTTCGCGGGTATCTCTCGTTGTTGCAGGTTGTCGATGCTTGTTTTGGCAAGAAAGCTTCGTGATAGATATTCATTTGATTGTCTACGACAAACACCGCTGGCCAATACGGCAGCGGTGCTTTTGTTTTTCCTGTTGTCTTTTTCCGCTTGTTGTTTGGCGGCAAACGGACGGCGTGAATTAGTTTGTTTTGCGCTTTTGTATGTGGTTTTGCAATGCCCGTTCTGCCCGTTTCAGTGTTTCCGGGTTGGGGGAATGAAAGCGGTAGGTTTTCTCTTTGGTGATAATTGCGACGTGACTGCCGCGTTTTTCGACCCGTAGGATGTCATGGTAGCTGACTGTGTTTTTGTTTTTCAGGCGATAGATATCGAAACCCTTTTTCGCGAGTATGAGCGTATCTCCCCAAATGATGAAAATCCAGACCCAGATAGCCTCCATGATGATGAATACGGGGGCCATAATCAGTCCGAGTAACACCCCTTGCTGGAAGTAAGCCATTGTAGCCATGATGATCAGCAGCAGCATGATGGCGATGTTGAATAAAACAAATATGCGTGCTCCCTGAGACGGGAGAAACTTCAAATTGGATTCCTGATTCTCCATAAAACCTTTCCTGTGCAACAGATTAAGATTGATGAGGCTGCCACGGCGTCAATTGGTGTCTGGTGTCGATTGTTTGCGTGATGGCTGGCATCCGGCATATTGTACCGCGTATTCAAATGAAAAGTATGCAGGAGGCGTGCTCTCCTGGGGTTCACAGTTTCGGGAATGTAATCGATAATCGATAGTTGTTTTGTTACCCTCTTTCGATGACATTCGACACTTCCCGTTTTCCCGCCTCACGGAGATAATTTTGCCTTGGTGTGGACAATGCTGTTGAACTCTTTGTTGGGTGGGGAGTTCAATACGTTCAAGTCAATGTGATTACAAAGCAACCATTGAACGTGACTTTCATCATTGCAACACCCATGGTGGGTTCATGCGTCTCGCCAATATGGCAACGTATGGATGGCAAGGTGGCTGAGAGGTGTCGCTGGTGATTTCAAGGATGCCAACCTCTCCCACCTTTTCCATTTAAATTTAGAATGGGTAACAAGCTCAGCGAGTGCCCCGGCTTTTTCCGCACAAGCAAAATCCGGCGGCGGGCAGCCAATGAGTGGGAATTTCACTTTTCGCATGTGCGGTTGGCAAACCGGCATCTTTGGTTTACCAACCGGAAAATCTCTGCCATTTGTGTTATCTTTCAGTGTGGAAAAACTGCAAAGTTTTCTTCCGGCGAAAGCGGAACATCTACATTTGAAGCAAGGAGGCTTGCTCTTGAGAAAGACTCAAATCGAAATGATGAAGGTTTGCCCGCAATGCGGTTCTATATTGGCAGCGGTTATGCTGGATGGTTACCGTCGCTTGAAGTGCTCCAACCCGGACTGTGATTTTGTCTATTGGAACAACCCGACGCCGGTTGTGGCTGCGGTTGTGGAAATTGACGGGAAGGTTGTGTTTACGCAGAGCCGTGGCTGGCCGAAAGACAAATTTGGAATCGTCGCCGGTTTTTTGGAGGCAGGGGAAACCCCGGAGGAAG
Source organism: uncultured Anaerolineales bacterium (assembly GCA_964457375.1). Lineage (GTDB taxonomy): Bacteria > Chloroflexota > Anaerolineae > Anaerolineales > UBA11858 > G519. The sequence goes on along the minus strand of CAYWFK010000029.1, from coordinate 13,523 downwards.
GGGTTTTACGCGAGGTTGCCGAAGAACTTGGCTTGCATGGGGAAATAGCCGGATTCATCGGCCATTACAGTTTTGCGGAACGGAACCAGTTGATCATTGCATTCCATGTCGTCGCCAGCGGGCGAATCAAAATGGGGAATGAACTGCAACAGCTCCGGTTGGTTTCGCCGGAAGAAATACGTCCGTGGGAAAAAGGAACAGGGCCTGCGTTACGGGACTGGCTGGCAACAAACGCTGGCAGACAGGAAAGGAATGATTCCTGCGGAGATGATGTATGATGCTTCGATTGGGCATCGAAACCGGTCTGCTTGAAGGAAGGAAACGCAAACGGACCGGTTTGCACGTATTTGCTTATTTTGTAGAAACCAGTTCGATGGTATTAATTAATTGGTTGTTTGAGTAAAGAACCGATTTTACCAACCCGAGGTCTTTTACATACCAGAATATCATTTTAACTTTCATCTTTTGTGAATGATGCTCACTACCATCTTCGTTTGCAAGTGTCACCGTTTGTGTTCCGATTCCGACAACTTTATACACACGCGGATATGTTCCTGCCGGAACCGTTATTTTGTCGATGGTGACTATTTCTTTGTGTAAAAGAAAGTTTGAGGTAATGACAATTGTCTTATCCTTTATTGTTGAGGATAATTTGGTATTGATAAGTAGGTCCCAGGAAAAACCTATGTGCCATTTGTCCGTGTTTGGCAGAAAGACGCCCTGAATGTCATTTTTGATGATTTTCAGATTGACATTTTTGGGCATCAGCATCGAGTTATCTCTAAAAAAATCGTTTTTTATCCCGTCTTTTGTGCATATAGACTTCGATTGAATCGATTGCCCAAGCACGATCGAATTTTTAATATAATATGTGGAAGTGGTTTCTGTAATGATTTCTGTCGTTGTCCATCTTTCCCCGTTATTGTAAGTCATGTAATAGGTGTATGTGACGCCAACTTGATTGGCAAACGCATTTCCGCAAGGTGCTTTTATATTGGCAGGAATGCTTTGCGTTACGGTCTCTGTCGGTACAATGGGTGTGTCTGTTGGGGAGGCAGGTGTCGATGTTTCTGTTGGCAGGAAGGGGGTCGATGTGGGCTGTTTGGTTGGGGAAAGTTTTGTCGAAGCAGGAAGTTCGGTTGACGGGGACGGTGATGCACTTGACTTATCTTCTGTCTGCCGGACGGTGGGTTGTTGAGAGGAAGTTGGTGTTTTTTCGTTGTTCTGGTTCGCCGAGAAACGGCATGCGAGGGATAAAACGACCAGCACGGAGAGCAGCAAGAGAAGTGAGTGGTGTTTTTTCATTTGTTTGTCCTTGAAAGTGTATGTATAGTATCCTGTAACCCTTGAAATGATTATATAATACTTTTGTTATTTCTCTGTGCTTTTGTGAAAAGGACAACGGATTGTTTTAGCAAAATGCGGTTGGTGATATCCGGTTCGAATCTGTGTCGTCGGGCAGGAAGAAGGTAAGGTGAATAGTCAGGTCAAACCACAACGCTACTGCTTCCGATGGAGCCGGCAGATTTACGGGCGTTTGGCTCCGGTCTATGATTTCGTTGCACCTTTCCTGTTGGGGATTTTGCCGGAAGGGTACACTCGCGCGGCTGAGGATGTGCCTTCGGGCAAAGTGCTTGATGCTGCTTGTGGTACCGGCAAGCTGTTGGCATTGCTGGGGCGTGATGGCGACAAGGTTTGTGTCGGTGTCGATATTTCGCCGGGGATGCTGAAACAGGCACACAGGCAAGCGCCGCAGGCGCTTTTGGTGCGTGCTTCTATCGATGCTTTGCCATTTCGCAGCGAGGCTTTTGAAACCGTGCTCGAAACCAATGCGCTTGGTGTGGCAGAAATCAACCCCTGCCCGGTGCTGGAAGAAATGGTACGGGTTTGCGCAACCGGCGGAGAGATTCGCCTGGTGGATTACAGCATGCCGGAAAAGCGAACGGTTTGGGGGCGCTTCACCGCCTGGCTGGGGGCGTGTTTGGGTGATAAGCCTTATGATTACGGGCGTTTTCTTCTTGGTTTGGGTTGTGCTGTGCGTGCTGAAATATTGACCGGTGACGGAACTATTCGTTTTTATCGCGCCCGGAAAGGACGGGAGAAGATTTCGTCGATGGCTGATGATCGCCCGGAGACAACAGCCGGTCAGCAGGTGTAATTGCCTGCTGTTGTGCTGCCGATAATATCAGCAAAACGCAGGTTTGTGAGATGGCGGATGAATGGCTTTGACATAAAGAATGAACAAACCGCAGGACGATTATCAACTTGTCCTGCGGTTTTGATATTTATTCTTTGTTCAGTGCTGTCGCAACCCGATTATTTCAGGTGACGAGCGTTGTCTCCGTTTCTGTCTCTGGTTTTCAATCGTGGCTAAACCCGAGGACGAAAGCCAATGTCATCAGCAGCAACAACGTCGGAAGAACGGTGAGGATTTTATTCTTGGAGAGGATCGGTTTGCCGGATTTCAGAAATGCGAGCAGCAAGCCGCCCACGCCGATGAGCGCACCGCCAACACCGACGCCTGCAAATCGGTGGCAGGTTACCTGTTGAACAGCCAGAACGACCGGCAGTATGGTAATCAGAAGCCCGGCGATACCGTGGGTAACAGCCAGAGTGATGACTGCATTCTTCGATTCCGGCTTGATAAGCCTGGTGTAAACAACTGCTGCAAACCCGGCGATAACGAAAACCAGGTACAGAATTTTCCATGCAGGATAGTATTCCCATACGATGCCCAGTGAAAGCGCAAGCGGGATGATTGTCGAAACGACGACAACGATGGGGCTATCCAGTACCGAGAATCCCAGGATAATCAGCAGTAAACCCGCAACTAGCAGAACACCAAAGGCGATGGTATAGGCGATAATCGGAACGGTACCGTGCCCGCTGATGCCATAAACGATGAGATAGGCAGCCAGCAAACCGGTGGCTAAAAGCAGAATCCGGTCAAGAATAGTGATTTTCTTCATAATGAAAAACCTCCTTAGTGATTAAGTAAAAAACAAGAATGACTATTACATGCTAAAAACCATTGACGATCAACATGAGCAATGTGCCAAGCATAAGTGCTGATGCGTATTTGGATAAACAAAAGTTGATTTTTCCCGACGGGTGCAGGAGGGCAAACCCCGCCAGCAGTATCAATCCGACTGCGAAAACAGCCAGCAGTAACAGCAACTTACCGGGCAATCCCAGTACGGCGGCGCCGCGCAAGATTGCCAGAGCGACGAAAATGCAAGATGCGGCAATCAGGCGGATGGCCAGCGTGCGGTTGAACCTGTCCGGGAAGGCCGGGAATGGCTTGCGGGTTCGTTCTGCGGAGCAGCACGGGCTGAATGTGAGAATGTGTGCCGGTGTCCAAAAGAGGATGGCAAGCGAAAAGAGTAACCCGACCCCATCGAGTGAACCGCCGCCCAGCGTTCTGCCTGCCAGAAAGGGAATGCATCCGGAGATGCCGCCCAGCAGAACGGCCCAGGAGGTTCTGCGTTTCAACCAGAAAGTGTAAATGATGACATCGAAGAAAAAGCCGCCGAAGACGATTAGCCCGTAGTGCAGGTCGATGAATAACGCCCAGCTGATACCCAGTGACAAAATCACCAGGCCCAGAAAGAAACCTTCGATTGAATTGACTTGACCGACCGGATAAGGACGCCAGCAGGAATGGAAACGGGTCGAATCAATATCACGATCGTACCAGATGTTGAGAATGGTGCTGCCTGTAATGGTGAGAAAAAGGGACCCGGCGAGCCCAGCCAGCGTTTTGGGGGCGATGATTGAATTACCGGTGGTCATGAAACCGGCTATACCGCTGGCAACCAGCAAAAGGGTTTGGATACTTTTGGTGAATCGCCAGTAGGTTCGTATTCTGGTGAAAAACCGTGAAGAAACCTGATTCAACGATGACTGTATTTGGCTCAAGAGTTTTGTATTCCTTAGGGCGCGTAGTTTTCGGACAGCATTTTACCGAAGGAATTTCAGGATATCGTTTCGTCGATATTGGTTGACGGTTATTATAATCGATTTGCCCGTATGCACTTTTTCAATCCGGAATTCAGGGGAAAAATTGACGGGATTCCGGGAATTGAGAAACATCCGTCCCGGATGGGGAACGGACACAGGCAACAGTGCGATGGCGGGCAGGCATGCGGATTCCATGATCGACGGTATGAACCTGAAAACAGGACCCGGAAGCGGAATGTAATCAATACCTTGATGCCCTTTCGGTATCGGTACCATCCGCTTCCGCTCGGTTGTGCGCTGACTTGTTATGAACTGCTTGTCAGGTCGATTATGATTCCTTATGGTTGTAGATTCTATCCTTGAACATTGGCACGAGGATGAAGAACAACAACCCGATAGCCAGCAAAGAGCCGTAAAGATAATCGAGTGTCTTCGTGCGGATGAACTGTGTGGGAGCATCGACGACCAGAATGGAAACCGCCGAAATCAGGGCGAGGTACCAACCGGTTTTGCTGCGCTTGGCAAGATAGAAGATTGCTGCGAAGAGGAGTAGCACACCAATCCAGTTGACTTCGCCAACCAGCGTAAGTACGTAAGTGGGGAAGCCCTTGTAGAGCGGTTTTGCCGCCCGTGTCATCAGCTGACGCTGTGAGCCAATCCCGATTACGAAGGCATGGGTTGCAAGCATACCGGCGAAAGTGAGCACCATGAAATCGGTGACTTTTTGCATGAGGTCAGCATCTTGCATGAAAATGACAATCCAGAAACCTGCCAAACCAGCCCATGAAATGACCATTGGCAACGGGAATCCATGCACCCACGAAACATAAGGCAGGAACATAAACATACCGCCGACGGACGGAATGGCATACAGGAAAAGCTGGGTGGGGAACACCCATTTTTCGCCTTTGAGAATGCCGGGAATGATGATCAGCAGTGAAATGCCGGCAATGAAGGATAATGCCTGCCAAATCGGGTAGAACAGGTTGAAAATCAGCAACCCGCTGGTGTATTGCGGCTTTTCTGCAACGACCTTGTTGAGTTCTACGAGAACCCGGGTGAGTGATGTCTGAACGATGAACGGTGTTGCCAGGATTAGAAAAAGTCCAATGATTCCTGCGGTGATGGCAAGGATTTTAAGGGACGACTTTTTCGACGTGTACATTGTGCAAGCTCCTTTTCAAAATGGTTTGATGACTTTGTAGTTATATTATGCACGATTTTTTCTCATAAATCTTTAACTTAAGATAATTTTTTCGAAAGAAGCGATACCGGATTGGCGCGTTCTCAGATATAATCAGGCAAGAAGCGAGGATATTTATCTTCAATCAGGTAATGATTGTTTCATTCTTGGGTAGGCAGGGAAGCGAAAAATCTATGAAATTAGAAGAATTGTTGCGGAAAAATGAATTGTTTTCATTGCTTCATCCTGCGGAGTTAAAAAAACTGGCTGATATGGCTGTTCCCAGGCATTTGAAGAAAGGTGATTGGCTGGTGTATGCGGGGGATGAATGGGCATATCTGTTCATTGTTGCCAAAGGGAATATTGTCGCCTTGAAGGAATCGCGTGCCGGGAGAGTGCTGATTTTGCTTAATTTCGGTCCCGGGGAAATTTTCTGGGGGTTCTCCTTTTTTCGGGGGGGAACACCGATGCCGGTTTCCCTGAAATCGGTTGAAGATACAACGGTTTATCTGTGGCCGCGAAAACAGCTTCTTCCGTTTTTGCAGAGCAACGGCGAAATGTCCTGGCAGCTTTCGTGTTTGATGGTGGAGAGAATGCAGTTTGCCAGCGATTTGGTCGAGGGGTTGGCTTTCCATCCGGTTACCGGGCGTCTGGCGAAGCTGCTGCTGGAGCGCTTCGGGGAAAATACGGGGGAAGCCCTGGTGCGCGATTTTACTCTGGATGATGTTGCCGCACAGATTGGCTCGACGCGCGAGATGGTTTGCCGCATTCTTTATAAATTTGCCGATGTCGGTGCTTTGCAAATCAACCGAACCGAGCTGCGGATCAAGGACCGGTCTTTTCTTGTTCATGCGGCGGGGTTCAACGGGGATGAATTTCCTGCGAAACCGCGCTTGTCGTAAACCTCCTGCCGGCAAGGATTGCCCTGCATTGTGGGGTATTGCCTGCGCAACGGTTGCATAAAAAAACGGATTTGTCCGAGAGACAAATCCGTTTTCGGTTTGGTGGTTAAGTAATTAATTATCCGTGTTTGATATCTTTCATGAAGCCCCAGGTGAAAGCCAGCGCCATCAGCAGAAGCAGCGGGGCAAGAATGGCGAACACAAAAGTCGGGCTGAAAAACAAGAGCTGCTTGCCGGAAGCGATGAACGCCAGGGCGATACCGCCCAAACCAATCAATGCGCCGCCGACGCCAACCCACCAGAACCCTTTGACAGATTTGACTTTGAGAATGGGCAGCAGGAAGATTATCAGCCCTGCGATTCCGTGAAACAGGGGAACAGCCAGGGATTTGAGTGAAGAGCCGCTGATGCTGGTAAACGCGATTGCCAGCAGCCCCACCAGTGCAAACCATGAGTAGGCTTTCTTGTATTCAGGCAGGAACTGGTGCACAAGCCCCATCGAAATTCCCAGGGGAATGAGTGTGGCTACGGTCAGGACATAGGGTGATGACAGAATTCCATAGCCGAAAATGATTAGCAAAACGCCGGATACGAACAATACGATAAAGCCAAGCATGTAATAGATGTCGTATCGGGCTTTTTTGTGCTGGTAGCGTCCGTAAAAACGCCAGCTGATATACACTGCGACCAAACCTGTCAGCAACAGGATAAGGCGGTCTAGTACGGTCATTATAGTCCTCCTCAACAGGAAAATAATATTGATAAATCGTTCTTTTAGTGTAGCAAAGAACCCGGTGATTGTCTGTGATTCACATCACATTAAAGAGGCAGCCTGTCGGGATGCGCAGGACGGGATGAAACGGGATGAACGCAAAAAGGGGGAAAGGAGCCGGTCGGGGCGAAGGTTTGCGGAAAGCAGACCGGCCGCTCAGGAAAGGGTGATATTCAGGCGGTTCGGGTATTTCTTGCGGAATTTGGCCAGTTTGGGCGAAATCACCACGCGGCAATAGCCCTCTCCCGGATTGCGCCTGAAATATTCGCGGTGGTATTCTTCTGCGGGGTAGAAGATTGTCAGGGGGACGAGTTCGGTGACAATCGGGGCGTCGAAGATGCTGCCGGCAGTCAGTTCGTCGATGATTGCTTGCGCGGTAGTTTGCTGCGCCTGATCATGATAGAAAATGGCAGAACGGTATTGTGTGCCGATGTCGTTTCCCTGGCGGTTCAGGGATGTGGGATCGTGGATGGAAAAGAAAATATCGAGCAAATCCCGATAGCGGATGATTTGGGGGTCGAAGGTGATTTGAACGGCTTCTGTGTGACCGGTTTTCCCACTGCACACTTGTTGGTACGTGGGGGAAGGGACGGTACCGCCGGTATAACCGGGGATGACAGCGGTAACCCCGATGAGTTCCTGATAGACTGCTTCGAGGCACCAAAAGCATCCCCCTGCCAATGTGGCGTGTTGGTGCGATGTTCGTTTTTCTGCCAAGGTCTTTGATCCTTTCGCGGGCAATGCCGGCTTCCGTCCGGCGGGGTTGTGCTGCTATTCTACCAGCGTTTGATTCTCCCCTGAGAAGAAACTGGTGAGCTGGTCCGACGGGACGGGTTCCTGGAGGAAATTCCCCTGAGCGTAATCGCAGCCAATTTTCTTGGCAAATGCCAATTGTTCGGCGGTTTCGATACCTTTGCAGGCAACGAGCAAGCCCAGGTTGTGCCCGGTATCGACCATCGATTGCAGCAGCTGCGGAATGTTGGGGGCGCCGATGTTTTGGATGAAGGAATCATGAATTTTGATTGCATTGACCGGAATTTTACTCAGCAAGGAAAACGAAGATAGTTCTTTGCCAAAATCATCGAGAAAAACCCGAAATCCGATTGTGCGCAGGTGGTGAATGATTTTTCCGGCGAGTTCCGGTTTTTCGATGAGCGCGTTTTCGGGTAGTTCGAGGATGATTTTCGACGGTTCGAGCGGGGTATTTTCCATGATGCTTTCGATGTGCCCGATGAATTCGGGGGTTAACAACTGATGCGAAGAGATGTTGATCAGCAGGGACCAGCTGCTGTTCCAGCTGTCGTTCGTCTTCCATTCCCGGACTTGCCGGCAAGCCTGGCTGCATACCACGCCGTCGACTCTGATCGACAGTTTGTTCTTCCCTGTGGCGGGAAGAAAGTTTTCCGGAAGCAGCAATCCGTGTTCGGGGTGTTTCCAGCGAACGAGGGCTTCCAGCCCGAAGATGCGATTTGCCGAAAGGTTGTACGCCGGTTGATAGTACAGGATGAAGTCGTTTTCCTGAATTGATTTGCTGAACGATTTTTCGAGTTCGAGTGTCAGCAGGAAATGGCGCCGCATCTCTTCGTTGAAGAACTCGAAATGATTGCCGCCGCTGCCTTTTGCCCGGTACATGGCAATATCGGCATCACGCAGCATATCTTCGGGAGTAACGTAGTGGGGGTTGGCAACTACAATGCCAATGCTGGTGGTCGCGAAAAGTTCCTGTTTGTCGACGGTAATCGGACGTGATACGGAACGAAGAATCCGGCTGCAAATATCGTAGATATCGTTGATGTAATCGATGGATTCCAGCAGGATGGCAAATTCATCTCCCCCGAAACGGGCAACCGTATCGAGCTGCCGGACGCTTTCCAGCAATCGTTTGGATATTTGGATGAGGAACTTGTCACCGGTTTTGTGCCCGAAGGTGTCGTTGATATTCTTGAAATTATCGAGGTCGAGAAAGAGCACCGCAAACAACGTACTCTTGTCGTGGCTTTTGCGTTGGATGCTGTGTTTCAGGCGTTCGAGGAAAAGCGTCCGGTTGGGCAGCTGGGTCAACTCGTCATGCACTGCGGCAAAACGCAATTTTTCTTCGAAGGCTTTTCTTTCCGTAATATCCCGGTTGATGCTGATGATGGCTTTTTTCCCGTGGTATTCGACCACGGACGCATTGATTTCCAGGTGAAGGAAAGACCCGTCGTTGATGCGGTGAATGGTTTCGAATTTGCGGAAAGACCCTTTCAGGAGGATTTCCTGAATGTGCTTTTCTTCCTTGTCGGCATTGATGGTAAAGGATTGCAGAGACCTGTCGATGAATTCGTTGCGGGGAAGCTTGTACATTTCGCAGGCACGCTGGTTGACATCCAGAATGATTTCTGTTTTGGGGTCGAAAAGAATGATTGCGTCGTGGGCGTTTTCGAACAGCCTGCGGTAATCCTGCTCGGATTGTTTGAGCAGGGTTTCGGTTTCCTTGCGTTCTGCGATTTCCTGCATTGCCTGGGAATAAAGAATGGCGTTATCCAGTGCGATGGCTGCCTGATCCGCAATGGTTTCCCCCATCGAAATTTCTTCCGGAGTGAATTCACGTCGAATCCGGCTTTCCCAAATCTGGATGATGCCCATTGCCTCCTGCCGCGAATTCAGCGGGAGCAGGAGGATGGATTTAACGCCGTGTTCGAGCATTGCTTGTTGGTCTTCACCGGTCAGCCGGGCGTTTTCCGCATGGATTGTGCAAGGTTCTCCGGTGTCGAGAAAACGTTGGTAAGCCGGATGAGCAGAAAGAAAAGCATCTTCGGATGCGGAAAGAGATTCCTGCCCGGGGGCATCGGCTGCCAGAACTTGCGCAGCCAGCGAGGCTTTGTTACGTTCGCTGTCGAAAGAATAGATGTGCACGCTGCTGGCTTTGAAGGTGTCACAAAGATGTTCCGCCAGGTTTTCGTAAATTTCGTGCTTGTTCAGGGAAGAAACGAAGATTTCCAGCGCCTGACGCAAAGATGCCTGCCTGCGGGCTTGTTCACGAGCCTGTTGGTAGAGATGAGCGTTTTCGAGGGCGATTGCCGCCAGGTTCGATATCCGGTTGACGGCATTTTTCTGCCGGGGGAGAATTGTTTTCTGCTGACTGGTAACGAAAATGATGCCCCTGGTTTCTCCGGCAGAGCGCAGGGGAATACCTCCGACCTGACCGATGCCCAGCATTTCCTGAATCAGGTCACTGGTTTCGCGTTCGAGCCAGGGAGACAGCAGGGCATGGAGTTCCGGCGAGAAGATGCTTTCACCGGAAAGCACGCGTTCGATTGCCGGTGATTGCCTGTCATCCAGCGAAAGTACCAGTTCCCGCCAGTCCAGCGGCAGCCGAAAGGCATGGAATAGCGGCTGGAGTTTGCGGACGAGTTTTTGGTTTTGGTTGGGGAAGCAGGCAAGCCCGCGCAGGGTGCGTGTTTGTGGATTACAGCTGGCGATGAATGCCGATTGGAAGCCGAAGTTGGCTACAATCGCCGAGGCAACCTGCTCCATCACTTCGGGCAGGGAACTGATGTTCAGCAGGGTTTCGGTGATATATTGGTAATTGCGCAGTTCGATGTTGCTGGAAAGCAGGGCTCTTTTTTCGTTGATATCCGGCGTCGATTGGGTAAGGACAATCGAATAATTTTCCCCGTCGTTTTCGGCATCCTGAACGGTGCTGACAATCGCCTGGTATTCACGAACCTGTTCCCCGATTTTGAGCAGCACTTGTTCCGCTTCTCCCGGGTTTTCGATTGCGTTATGGATTTGCAAATACAATTCCGCCCATGCTTCCTGCAGCGGTATGCCAATCAATTCGTTCAGGGTTTTTTGGGTGAGTACCAGGGCTGCTTTGTTCAAGTCGATGATTTTGTTGGCGTTGTCGGTAAGAATATACGGTTCGCGGAAGAGGTTGATGGCGTTTTGAAAGGCTTTGGTGAGCGTATCCTGGGTGTGTTGGACGGAAAGAATCCGGTAGACGAGCATCGAGGCAATCAGCATGGCTATTCCGCCGGAGTGCACGAATGGAATCAGGTCGATGTAGAAATCGATCAACCCGACGGAAAGGGGGAGAACGGAAAGCAGAATGATGCGGTGAATTTGCCGGTTGTATTGTTCGAGGATGTGACGGGGAGAACGCAGCAGGATGAGCGCCCCGAGGAGCATGATCCCGATGTTGTAGACGATGAAAAGCCAAAAGAGCGGACCCTGAACGGTGTAGATTTCCGATGAGTTGGCGTAGGTATCGTATTCGTAATGGCTGATGAGCAAGTGATGCTGGTTGTTGGTCAGCACAAGAATCAAAATGCTAATCGGGATGACCGCTGCGGCAAGCAGTGTTTTCCGGTTGATTGCCTTTTTTCTGCCGGCGTATTCCAGCGCAAAGAAAGTATAGGTATAAGTGCTGAGCAAATTGCCGAAAAATTCGAACTGGTGCCAAAAAATCTTGTCTGTAAGGGGAATGCGGTTAATTGAAATGGTTTGGCCGAAAACCCAGACACTGCCTCCGAGCAGCGAAAGTGCGACCCAAAACCATCCCTTGATATTCTTGCGTCTTAGTAGGTGAATTGCAATGGTGACTGCGATGATTCCAAGTGTGCTAAGCGGAATGGAAGCAGGTGCCCATTGCCAGCCGGTTTGCCAATTCAAGTGATACCCCGGTAATTTTATTTCATTATATAGCATTTGAAGTAAAATTCAATTCACTTATCTGTTTTGTTAGGTTTCATGCAACAGGCGCGAAAATCGGCTGAGCACGGATGACGTTTTTCGCTCCCGGTGTTATGATTCTATCGTCCCAATCAACATCAACCAATCGAAAGCCATCGAAGCGTGAGGAGCAGCCATGGATGCAAAACGGAAGACGACTTTTCTGGGGAAACTGCGGGATTTCTTTGCACTGGAGCATAATATCATCGTTATGCTGGGGGCGTTGCTTGTGCTGGGGATGGGGGAAGAATTGTGGGTGCGATTCGTGCCCAAGTATCTGGAAGTGCTGGGGGCAAGTGCAGTTGCCATCGGGGCTTATGGCTCTTATAAAAAAGTGGTCGATGCGGTTTATCAATACCCCGGCGGCTGGTTGTCCGACAGGATGGGGCGAAAGCGGGCGCTGGTTCTTTTCAATGTGATTGCTGCCGGCGGGTATTTGCTTTATCTGCTCACCGACAGCTGGCAGGTGGTACTTTTCGGCTCGCTGCTGGTGCTGGCGTGGAGCAGCATGTCGCAGCCGGCAATCTTTGCCCTGATTGGGGATAATCTGGGGCGCTCGAAACGGGCGATGGGGTTTAGCGTGCAGTCGATTTGGAAGCGGGTTCCGATTGTGATTGCCCCGCCGCTGGGCGGCATTTTGATGGAAAAACTCGGCTTCGAAAACGGTATGCACATTGGTTTTGCGATTTCTTTGGTGTTTGCCTTGGCGGCAATTGTCTTTCAAAACCGGTTTTACCGCGAAAAGCCGGTGAAGCGGGAACAAGCGGGGGTCAGCATCACCGAGGTGTGGCGGCTTATCGGAATACCGCTGCGGCGCCTTTTGCTGGCGGATTGCCTGGTGCGTTTCGGGGCAAATTTATTCGGGGTATATGTCGTTTTGCAGGTGCTCAATATCTACCGGCAAAGTCCGGCGGTCTTCGGGTCGCTGATTTCTGTGCAAATGATTGTTGCCATTTTGGGATATTTACCGGCGGCATATCTGGCGGATAAATTCGGCAGGCAGCCCTTCATTTTGATTACCTTTGCCTTGTTCGCTTTGTTCCCGGTGGCGCTGGTGACTTTGCCGGTGGCGTGGATTACGGCGGCATTCGTGCTTGCCGGTTTGCGTGAATTCGGTGAGCCGGCGCGCAAGGCGCGCATTGTCGATTTGGCAACCGAAGAGCACCGCGGCAGTGTGGTCGGCTTGTATTATCTAATCCGCGGGCTGGTAACCATCCCCGCACCGATACTTGGCGGGTTGTTGTGGGCACAGGGCACTTCGATACCCTTTTATGCCGGCGCTGCGGTTTCGGCATTGGGGCTGGCGCTGTATGCCATCAGCCCGAAACTTGCCGCCGGGATGCAGTAAATCAGCACTGAAAACGGGGTCATCGGAAAGTATGAAAAAAGCCCTGCCGGTACACCTGGCAGGGCTTTTTTTTCTTTGTTTATACCGGATAAACGGCCGGAGGTCGTTTAGGGTGTATTCTTTTGCACCAACGGCAGGTAGAGTTTATAGGTCGGCGATATATGGAAGGTGTAATCTTCCACTTCACCGCCTTCGGCGCTGCCTGTGGGGGTAACTGCCGCCGGCATGGCAGGATAGAAGCGGAAACGTGCGTTGATATCCTGTGCGATGGTGAAGTTGAAGTTCTGGGGCACCGAAAAAGTAACTACCTGGGTGCCTGTGGTCGGCAGGGTGATGGTGATTGCGATTTCGCCGTTGTCGAAGACGCCGTTTCCGTCCCAGTCGAACCATGCGGCAAGGAAGCCGGGGGCACTGACGGTGATGGCTGCCGAGGCTTGCAGCTGCGTTGTGCTCGGATAAGCCGTGATGGAAACGCCGTCATCCGTTGCGTTGTCGGCGCCGTTGCTGGTATCGCTGAGCGCGTCCCATTTTCTGCCGAGGCGCAATTGACCGCCGCCTTTGTGGTAGGCGATGCCGTAAGATGCGGGCAGGTCACTGAAATCGTAGTCGTATAGCCCGACAATCACGGGGTCATGGTCGGAAGCG
>CAYWFK010000028.1:21690-34527 GCA_964457375.1 uncultured Anaerolineales bacterium | reverse complement strand
AAGATGATGATTGCCCAGCCGTAAAGTTTGCGGACTTTCCCTTTCAAGCCAATGATATCGCCGTAATAAAGCAAAATAATCGTGGCAACGAATGCGGAAAGCACGTGCCAGTGTCCGGTAAGCTCGATTCTTTCTTCGCTGGCAGGCCAGACACGAAAGATTTTATCCAGCTCCACAGCAAAGAGAATACCAATACCGCTCACGTTGAAGTTCATGTAAACCATTTGCCATAGCGGACCAAAGCGCAAGGGGTCGCTAACCAACGCCTTGATTTTTTGCCAGAACGACGCCTTGGGAATTCCGGCAATACCCTCCCGGATGAATTTATCCCATCCGAAAATCACCAGCATCAATGCACCAAGCATTGCAGGAGTTGCCCCGACATAAATAATCGTGTGAGCAATCGGTTCGAGCGGAGTGGCTACACCCCATACACCGAGGTTGAGCACAATCGTACCGAGAATAATCAGCGGCATGGCAATTTTGTGCAAAATCCCTTTGAAATCAAGCCAGCGGCCGATGATCAGGGTAATCATGATCGAAATCAACGCCAGCATAATGTGCAGGTGCCCGATGATCGAGAATTCCAGTACGGTCTTCTCAGGAAAACGAACAATATTCTCAGCCAGAAAAGCCTCGAACCCGTTCCCGAAGAAAGAGCCTGGGACAGCACCAAAGAGTGCCGAAACAACCGTGGTAACAGCCGTAGCAAAGAAAGCCATACGCTCAACATCGACACCTTTTTTCGTGCGGGCGTATGCCTTATCCTGAATATAGTATTCCTTGTCCCAAGGCCAAAGAGCAACACAAAGCAGCAAGCCGGCAAAGAAAATCAGACTAAGCCCGGTGATGTACAGCCCATGGAAAATCCAGTTGTGGCCCCAATAAGCAAAATACAACCCGAAGAGCATTGCGAAAAAGTACCCGACGGTGATCAGAACCCGGATTGCATCCTTGTAAAAGGTTTTCATTCTCACCAATCCGGTGATCATATAAGTTTCGATGGCGACAACAGCCATGGCAATAGAGTGATAAAGAATGATGATACGTCCTTCCCGTTCTCCGGGAATCATGTTCATGCCAAAAATTCGCACCACGAAGTCGCGTACTCCCATCTCAGCCATTGGCCCGGAAAGCATCCCGAAGAGAGCGGTCTCCATGGCAATCATGGCAATCGCCACCAATATCAACCCTTTGGTGGACTTGAAAAGATAGGCGAAACGATCTTTTATGAATTGCATATGCCTCTCCTTAGTAATATAGTTTCAGATGTATTATTATGATGCAGTTTGCTGAAAAAAACTTTAACTTTTGTCAACGTCTCCTTCCCTTACACGGGATTCGTGCAAGGGAAGGAATATGGATTCGTTCATGAACCCTTCAACGCCATTTGCGACATAAGTATTATAGCCTTTTCGGGTCTTTTATGTCTGTGAGAAAGGTTACATTAATCTAGCCGGCAGACACCGTAGCATGCCATTTTTCCAAAAGTTTCTTCGTGCCCGGCAGGAGCATGTAAATCAGCATCCCCGTACCGATGATGGGCGACGGCAGGAACATGGAAAAGCGGTGTATGCGGACAACGTCTGTAAGCCCGACCGGGAAACCGCCAAAAATCGACATCGTGGCAGCAAAGATACCCATCGGAAGCACCCATTTTTTCCCTTTGACCAGAGCAAAAATGAACACCGCCCAGGCGGCAGATGCCCACCAGTTGACCATTTGGCTCATTGCGTACATACCGTTGGGGAAGCTCTCAGGCACTGTCTGAAAACGGGAAATTGCCCCGACACCATCGATATAGGCAAAAATATAGGCAAGCCCCGCAGCAAACGCCACACCGATGATCTTCTTGTCGATACCCCTGATGAGCAGCATCATGAACCACAAAGCAAAAGCAAGCACGAAGACCCATACGGTCGGCATTGGCAGGCCAATGCTGGCAGGCGGGATGATGGGGAAGAAACCTGCCAGAATTTGAATCGTGGCAGCCACGGTTCCCCAGAACCATGCCCATTTTTCATTGTGCAGAAAACCGTACAACACAGCAACCCATATCGCCCCGGCAGACAAACCCAGCCAGCCGAGCATAGCAAACACGATTTTCACGGTGAGGGCTTCATCAGGCCGGCCATCGGCAATTTTCCCGGCAATCGTCGGATTGTAAATGCTTGCCAACAAATACAGCGTCAACAACCCTGTAAAGATTCCCAATACAGCTACAATAGCGCCAAGTTTCTTGTTGTCTTTCATGCAAAACCTCCTGAATAATCAATGAATGATGGTTGTTCGTGCAACAGGTGACGGTTCTCCGGCAATGGTGAAAACCAACACATCCTGCCGGAATAGTGAATTCGAATTATCTACTTATCAGCATAGTTCACGCCTCCCCTGTTCCGGGTTATCGAAGCATCTTCCGCATCCGGAAGATGCAGGTGAATGGTGCGGGACGGACTTGGTGCACCGGGAGCCTGAATGCGGTTGACCACCCCGCGAATGCCGTCAACCGACGCAACTATCCGCTCCGCCAATTTACGCACCCGGTTCGTCGGGGCGTTCCCTGCAAGGTGAGCAATGCCATTGAGAACACCAACACGCAATTCCAATCCGTTGGTAAGTTCGTGCTGCGCCAATGCTGCCCGGATATCCGTGCGCAGGCGTTCATCCAATTTTGAACCGTTTTCCGTCATACAACAATCACCTGTAAAAAAAAGCCAATTTGTACTAACTATACAAATTGACCGGGGTTCTGTATACGACTTTTGTCTTACCTCCGTTATAAATCCCCGCGTTTTTTCAACCCTTCCGGATCGAGAATGATGATTTCATTACGCTTTACCTGAAGCAGGTTTTCCTTTTCCAACGTGTGAAGTGCCCTGCTCAAAACATCCCGCACCGTGCCCAGTCTGACTGCCATTTCATCGAAAGTCGTCCAGGAACGCCGGGGGACAAAAAGGATGCCGTCACCACGCTCGGCATTCCGCAGCAGCGTATTGGCAACCCGCGCCTCGACATTGCGCAATGCCATATCTTCGACCATACCGATGTAATACAAAATCCGCTCACTCAAATGGCGGATTACAGTCATCGCCAGCGGAGAATAGCGCGCAGTAAGTTCCAGCAGCGTTTCAGCAGGAATGACAAACAAATCGACGTCTTCCAGCGCAATCACCGTACCCGGATAGGTTGTTCGGGTAAACACTGCAACATCACCGAAAATCTCCCCTTCATGCAACACCTGAAGGGTTTGTTCCCTGCCTTCGCGCGAAATCCGCGTAGCCTTCACCCACCCCGTTTCGATGATATAGACCGAAACTGCGGGTTCCCCTTCGAGATAGATCACCTGCCCCTTGGAAAAATGGCGCAGCCTGAAAGCTTCTGCAATCTTGTTTTGTATTTCCGGGTGAAGCTCCCTGAAGCGCTCCGACTTGCGCAACAATCGCAAAGCGCGCACCAGCAGCACAGAGCCGTCTTTCTTTTGCGGGGTTTGCACAGAGGCACCATTTATCGCCATCATCTACCTGGATTATACACTGCATATCCTCCGGGTCGTGATACAACCCCGCAAAAGTAACAGCAAAATGCAGCCGCTGCCCGGAACAGGTACAAGCAAGCGAATCCTCTGCCGGCACAATCGCTCCCCGAGAGGTTATAATTATCCGGAAAACAAGGGCAGTCATTCCTCCACAGCCTCACCGCTTTCCCGTCCGGAAAGTTTTGCCGGAAAAATGTTCACACACCTGTTTTCTCCATAAAAGTTCTTCATTGGGTCTGACAACCGGAAACCTAACCATGACCTTCACCACCATCCTTTCCCGTAATAACGACATCGACTATTCAGCAGTTGCACATCCGGCTTTCTTTCGGGACTTGAATCTGGACCAAATCCTGAAAGCCATCACCGCCTCCAGGCAGACGGTTGACCTGATGCCATACTTCTCCACCCCGTTACACAATCCGGAAGATATCCGTTATCGTCAGGAAGTAATGCGCGACCTGGAAGACGAGCAGCGTCTGGCACATTTCAAAACATTTGCAGAACGGATGGGAGCAGTCAACCGCTATCTGGCAATGGTCAACGAACTGGTTTACGAACATCACCGCAATGGCTGGTTTCTCGATGCTGCACGCGTGTATTGTGAGTCAGTCACCAAACTTGCAGAATATCTCGAAAAAGACCCGCCGGCATCAACCGGGCTGCTTTCGTTTCGGGCGTTTCTCACGCAATACGTTCACACTTCCGAATTTCTGGTTCTTGCCAGAGACGCGCAGGATGTGAAACAAGCCCTTTCCGCTGTCGAATACACCTTAATTCTTCAAAGCGGAAAAGTCGGGGTAAAAAAATACGAGGGTGAAACAGATTACAGCATCGAGGTGGAAAAAACTTTCGCAAAGCTCAATCAAGGCGCCGCCGAGGATTACCTGGTAGCAATTCCGGAGAGAGCCGGAATGAATCATATCGAAGCGAAAATTCTGGAGTTCGTTGCTCAGCTTTATCCCGAACCGTTTGCCGACGCCGCTCGTTTCTGGGAATCACATCAGCAGTTCATCGACCCGACCATTCACACTTTCGATCGTGAAATTCAGTTTTACCTTGCCTATCTGGACTTTTTGGAAGATATCAAAAACAAAGGGCTGCCATTCTGCTACCCGCAGGTGAGCATCTCGGATAAACAACTAGCCGTGCAACAAGGCTTCGACCTGGCGCTTGCGTACTCTTTGCGTTACAGCTCGAAACCCGTCGTCCTGAACGACTATTCCCTGAAAGAGGCAGAACGAGTCATCGTCGTAACCGGACCCAATCAGGGCGGGAAAACCACCTTTGCGCGCACGGTCGGGCAGGCACATTATCTCGCCAGTCTGGGCTGCCCCATCCCCGGCAAGAAAGCGCAAATATACCTGCCGGATAAAATCCTGACCCACTTCGAAAAGCAGGAAGATATCCGCAGCCTGCGCGGCAAACTGGAAGACGACTTATTGCGCGTTCACGAGATTCTTTCGCAAGCAACACCGCAAAGCCTGCTTGTCCTCAATGAAATTTTCGCATCCACGACCTTGCAGGATGCCATTGCCCTCAGCAAAAACATCATGGCACAAATTCTGGAACTGGATGCGCTTTGCATCTGGGTAACATTCATCGATGAACTTTCCGCTTCCGGCGGCAAGACAGTCAGCATGGTGGCTACAGTCGACCCGCAAGACCCAACCGTGCGCACCTTCGAAATCATCAGGCAGGCAGCCGACGGCTTGGCATACGCGTATTCCCTTGCCCAGAAACACCGTCTGACATACGAAGACATCAAGGAGCGCATCCGATGATAAAGGTCTTTTTGCTCTACCCGGATAAGGATTTCGACCCGGATCAGACACTCCCCCCAAACGCCGCAAACTTAATTCAGGACATGGCATTGCAACTCGTATTCGAAGCCATGGCGGCGAATGACGAATATCTGGAGAACGTCATTCAGCGGGTTGTCTTGTCTTCCCTGAATGAAGAAACCACCATTCGCTATCGTCAGGAAATCTTGCAGGATTGTCTCCTGAATCCCGATGTCATCCAACAGCTTTATGCCGTTCCTCTCGAATTTCTGGAAAGGAAACGCAAACACTGGCTATGGGTTTCATCGAACCGCTCAAGCCCCGCATCGATTTTGGATAGTGCCCAGCAAATGCTCGAAGCATCCCTCGACTTGCTTTGGCAGCTGCGCCGTATTGCTGACGAACATGCCGGGAAATTCAACTCCGCCGGATTCGAACGTTTCTTCTCCATGATTCAACGGGAATTGGATAACGCCTATCTCGCCACTGTCGAGCAGCAGGTCAGGGCTTTGCGCTTTCCAAACGGGATTCTGCTGAGTGCCCGGCTGGGGATGGGCAACGAGGGCACGAATTACATCCTCTGCAAACCGAAAGACGACGGGCGGGGGCTGGTCAGGCGCATGCTGGCTAAGAAAACACCAGTCTATACCTACACACTGCAACCGCGCGATGACAACGGAGCGCGAATGCTGGAAGCCTTGTGGAACCGCGGAATTGCACGCGCCGCCAATGCAGTCGCCCAAGCAGCAGAACATATCGAGAGTTTCTTCAATGTTCTGCGCCAGGAACTTGCTTTTTATATGGGCTGCCTGAACCTGCATCGGCGTCTTCAAGCTCTGGGAACACCCGTTACCTACCCCCGGGTTGTCCCCGACGGCGAAGAACATTTGCTCTCCTGCGAGGGTTTGTATGACATCACCCTGGCGCTGGCTACACAGCAAAAAGTAGTTGGCAACGAGGTGCTCGCCCAAGGGAAAGACCTGGTTTTGATTACAGGGGCAAATCAGGGAGGAAAAACCACTTTCCTGCGCAGCATCGGGCAGGCGCAAATCATGATGCAATGCGGCATGTTCGTACCGGCTGTTTCGTTTTCCGCCAACACCGTATCGGGCATCTTCACCCATTTCAAACGGGAAGAAGACCAGAATATGCAAAGCGGCAAATTCGAAGAGGAATTGAAACGCATGAGCGAAATCGTGGATTACGTCAAACCCGGCGGATTGATTCTGTGCAACGAATCCTTTTCATCCACGAACGAACGCGAAGGGTCGGAGATTGCCTGGCAAATTGTGAGCGGCTTACTTGAAAAACAGGTGCAGATTTTTTACGTAACCCACCTTTACGAATTCGCCAGCCGCTTTTACCAGACAAAAACCGCAAACGTTTTGTTCTTGCGTGCCGAGCGGCTGCCGGACGGGACACGGACGTTCAAACAAAAACAAGGCGAGCCACTCGAATCCAGCAGCGGGCTGGATTTATTCCACAAGATTTTCAGGAGCGGTTGAAAATCCCGCACAGTCAAATCAGGGTTTACCGGGGCAGATGTCTTTTCAGGCAAGACGGCAAAGCATAGCCGAAAAAAACACCTGACATCAAATCAATGGTCCTACCCTGACGGGAAAAAGCATCCCCCGTTTTTTCCATAGCGAAAACTGCTCAAACCAGTTTCGACGAAACAAGCCGATTGAGGCTGATTCCGGTTTCCGCAGCCTCGATAGCAAGCCTGCGGTGTTGGTCCGGAGGAATCCGGACGAGGAATTTACCGCTGAAACGTTTGACAGAAAGTGGTTCCGGCACATCCTCGCCGTTGGCTTCCATATCACGCAAAACTTCTGCCACGACCTTGCGAATTCCTTCCAACGCAGTAACCGGAGAAGCTGCCAGCCAGCTCAAACCGGGAAATTCAGCGCATAAACCGATAAACTCCCGATCATCTTCCGACCAGGTAACACGATAAGTATACAAATCTTCTTTACGCATCATGTTTGTACATCCATGTCATTTCATGTAATTGGCTGATTTTTCTCTATGAGGTCTATTGCCTTCGACACTTGTTTGACTTGATAGGCTTTCGTCATACCCTTGTCGTTTTGAATATTGCTTCCCGCATCTCCACGCCAGGGAGTTTTGTAAATTCGATGACTTCCACTCGATTTCCCTGGTTCCCCGAAATTGACTGCATCCAATGCAATATCACTATTGATACTATTCGTCAAGGCAAACCGGGACATGATTCGTTCCCCCTTTTGTTTTGCGGCAATTTATACGGAAAGTTTCCCCGAAGCAGGTATGAATTGCTATTTATCCCGTCCCATCCGCGACCGGCAATGATAGAGTTTCGAAACAGGCTCAAACGGAGCACAGGCGTGAAATTTGCGGGGTAGTTCCCGAATTTTCTGTGGAAAACCACCCCGCAGTGAAAGGTGACTATTTGAGCACCAACGGAAGGTAGAGATGGTGTTTGTACGCGCCCTCCCCACACCAGTAGCCCAGACAAGCGGCATAGTTCGTCCCGCCGGTAATGCCGCTGACGGTTTGACCGACCGTCAGATTCGCAGCGTAGTTGGCAGAACCGGCTGTGCCTCCGCCGCCGCTGGTCAGCGGAGTAAACCAATTCAGATGGTAGTTCGCGGAACCCATTGCCAGGGCAGCACCGGTGACACAAAGAGCGATTATCAGAGTCAGCAAAAGTGCATTTCGTTTCATGGGGACCTCTCTATTTGTGTTCCAGCGTCAAACGTGCCCCACCAATCTCGACCCAACTGGTGCTGCTGCTGTCGAAGGTCAGTTGGATGGTCAGGTAAAGGATGCCGGAGTCATCGTCCAGAACATTGTTCGTCAGGTTAGTGGAGCCAAAGTGGATGGTGCATCCGGTATGATTGACATCGTCATCGCAGTTACGAGATGTGTGGTCGGACAAAATATTCTTATAACACGATGCTGTTCCACAAACTCCGGTCTGGCGGCGCAGCAACACAGCCTCGATTCCTGAAAAGGTCGAATCGCTGAGATAGTAAATATCCAGGCCGGAGATGGTAACATCCTGACCATAGAGCACACCGGGAACAGTAACCGGCAGCATGATATTTTTATCGCTGGTGCTGGAACCGCGATAGACTTTCGCACCGCCTATTGTGTCCATGTCAATCACAGTGCTGTCGCTCTCGTGCCACGGGCGAACATCGTTGCCGCTGATCCAGATGTAGGATTTTGCGGTGCTGGTGATCGTGCCGGTTCCTTCCAGTGCCAGCGCCGGTCCCGCTCCGCTGTTGGCGCGGACGCCCGGCCCCGCAAGACTAGACCCGAAAACGCCGGCGTTTCCCACGCTGCTACCCACAACGCCGATACCGCCAGAAGCAAGTCCGTAGAGTGCGTTTCCATCGCTGTGTGTGCTGCTGTTGTAGAGATACAAAAGCGGATTGTTATCGATTGAAGCATCGATGCGCGCACCTGGACGCAGACTACGGGCATAAGGCACCGCATAAATAGGCTTTCGCGGGGTCATTTCAGCATCCGATTCCACTTTGATACCCAGCCAGAGTTGCCGCCCGTTGATGTCACTGGAATCGCAGTAGTCCATTTTGGCACTGAAGAGGCCGTCGGTTACGGTCACGGCATCGATATCCGTGCACAGAGGGGTTCCGCCGTTCTCGGTGCTATAAAGACTAAAAGTGATGTCATATGACCCATCGGCAAGTGGATTACCGCTGGCATCGGTCAACCGCCCCTGAATGGGGATGCCGTCATCCAGGTTGGCATCCGCCGCGAGCGGCTCATCCGGCGGGGCAGGTTCCTGCGCCTGTACCAACACTGCGGTCAAAGTGACCAGCAGCCCCAGGGTCAACAGAACACTCAATAGGATTCGTTTACGTTTCATTTTTGCCTCCAGGTTTGTGTGTGTTAGGACTTCTACGAAATGGGTTCAAGACTTTCGCATTATTTTGCAGAATGTGAAAGTCACGGCTTTATACAATTCATGCCATAACGCAGGGATTTTGCCATCGATTCGGAGTACCGATTCTCCCGGTACTGCTGTACCGAGTTTTAGATATTCATCATCGCCTCGAACTAATGTTGAACGCGGCGAAGCGGTTATCGAGATACCACGCATCCGGGCTTCGACAGGCTCACCCCGCAGCAAACCTCCATCCGGCACAATTGCGCCTTATGATCTTCCGGATAACCTGAATTGCGAATAAAACTCACTGGATATCGCGCACCAGCAGGAGTGTAGTCGAAGCGCCAAAAAAAACGGTTTTTGACTACATTTCGATTGCGCTTGCTTCGCAATCTCCGCTCAACGCGATTGTTTTTCCCCCGCGGTGGATGTTCGGATAGGTTTGTGTGCAGCTGTGTGTTGGTTTTTTGGGTGTTCCCAGAGAACCCGAACAGAAGTCCCCGCACCCGGTGATGATTGCATCTCGAATAGTCCCCCAATCAAGGCAATGCGCTCCTGCATTCCAGCCAAACCGAAATGCCCTTCGGCGGTCAGTTCTCCCATTTGAGCCGGCGGCGAAAAACCGCGTCCTTCGTCCCGGATGGTCATTTGCAGGTGTGTCCCGTCATATTCGGCATCGAGATATACGTTTTTTGCGCCGGCGTGATGAGCGATATTGGCAAGCGACTCCTGCGCCACACGGTAAAGATTGACAGCTGTTTCCGCAGGCAGGGTGCGCCAGTCCGCATCCGGTGACAGGGAGAAATGCACCATGATGCCGTGCTGGTCAGCCCAGGTCTCCGCCAGGGTATGCAATGCTGCACCCAGTCCAAACGTATCCAGCATCGGAGGGCGCAGTTCGGTACAAACCTGTCGCAACTCTGACAAAAGCGAGCGTACTTCCACGCGCATCTCGCGCAGGGTATTTTCAATCGGCGTTTCGTCTCCTGGTGCGTGCTCGCCGGATAGTTGGGCGAGCAGCAGCCCCAATTGCATATTCAACCCTGCCAATGTCTGGATGGGGCTATCGTGCAGGTCGCGTGCCAGCCGTGCCCGTTCATCCTCGCGTGAACGCAAAAGTTGACGCTGTGTTCGTTCCAGAGCCTCCCGGCTGGCACGGATTTCATCCACCTGACGACGCAAAGCCTCGATGAGTAACACATTGTTCAGCGCAATCTCCGCCTGAACGGCCAGCGTGCCAAGAATGCGCCGGTCATTGTAGGAAAGATCGTCTCCATCCTGGTGCGGGCCGACTGTCCACTGGGCGGGCATGTCACTCCGAAATTTGAAACGGAATCGCTCTTTGTCGGGTGGCGTGCCGGGAAAAATTGCATCCGGCTCGCCAATCCACAAACTACAGTCAGTCAACCGCATTTTACCGGGTATCTGGCGGGTCAGAACTTCCCGGATTTGTTCACGCTCGACGCAGCGTGCCAGAGCGTTACTTGCCTCTTCCACCACGCCGGGATAGTCATACCAGCCGCCGTAAAAGATGCGGTCCACCCATCGCTGTACGCGGGTGTGCGACCACTCGAAGGACAAGCCGACAATCAGGGTCAGCATAGCGGCGGTCATCATCTGCGCCAACAAATCGCCGCCCAGATAGGAATAAATCAGCAAAAACGGGCCTAGGTAAAGGAGCAAAATCCCCACTGAAAGAATGAAATAAACCAGTGCGCGGTTGAGCAGGCGGTCAATGCCGAAGAGGTTATGGCGTACCGTTGCATACAGGTACACAAACGGCAACTGGACAATAAGCAGCCCGACCAACCAGAGAGGAATTTGTGCCGGATACCCCATCGCACTGGGCACCAGATAGAACAGGATGAGCGGTATTCCGGCGAGCAAGGTGCTAAACACAACCAGGCGGATGCGCCGCTGGGCTTGTTGTCCCGCCCGACGCAGGTAAACATACATCATCACCCCCAAAGCAACAAACAATGCCAGAATGGCGTACAGCAATCCGAACCGCCGTCCCCATCTTATGCCGGAAAGCCAGGCAAACCCGGCAGCCAGCGACAATGCATAGCATATCCCGAAGCACCAACGACGCAGGCGGGATGTGCCTACGATTACAGGAAAGGTGGCGGCATGTTGCAAGAGCAGCGATGGCGTGAACATCAACCCCATTACGCTCAAGGCAACCGCACCCGGCGGGACGAGAAAACCACCCGGATGGGCGATGGGAAACAGCAACGTAACCGCGACAACCTGTCCGAGGGCAAAAATCAGCCACAGCGACTGTTGTCCCCTGTCACGCAGCAGCAGGATCAGGCTGACACCCCAGAAAGTCAGTGCCACGATGACAGCAATGCTCAACGCCGAACGGTTGAAAAGTGCCATCGGGATTACAACCAGTTCCATAAGAATGGAATCCCCGTTGCGGAGCACGACTGCGGGATAATTGCCAACCTGGGGTTCCCAACTTTCAAATGGAATACCGTCGACGCTCAGGATAACATCACTTGCCAAAAATCCGGCGTAATCCCCGTAAGTATCCGGCCAAACATCCAGAATTTTGCCGCTCTCCCAATCCAGAGGCATATCCACTAGCGGCACACGCCATTGATAATAGACATCGTACCCCACCAGCACGGGCACAATCAAAGCTAAGACCCCCAACAACACAGTTTGCCAGACAGCATGTTTCATTTTCGGGTCAGGTCTTACCAATCCTCGGCGTCCTTCTCAGCTGACGTAATTTGCACCCAGCCGTGTCGGAGTGCGTAAAGCGTGGCCTCGGTGCGTGAGGCGACACCCAATTTGCTGTATATGTTGCTGACGTGGTTTTGTACAGTGCGCTTTGTGACCACCAGCCGTTCGGCAATTGCGGCGTTTCCCAGCCCTTGTGCCAGCAATTGCAAGACCTCGTACTCACGGCGGGTGAGCGCATTTTCGTTCTGTGCGGCCGGAGAGAGTGCCGGCCCCGCCTGGGCAACTGCCTGCCGGACGACCTTCCCCGCGATTACCGGGCTGAGCCAGGTTTTACCCCGCGCCACGGCGCGCACCGCACTGGGCAGAATTTCCAGCGCATCATCTTTGAGCACATAGCCGTTCGCGCCGGATTCCAGTAAGCCGAAGACCATCTGCCGCTCTTTGTGAACAGTGAGAATCAAAATCGCAGTCCGCGCCCCCTCTGAACGCAGTTGGCGGGTAACATCCACACCGCTTTGGTCGGGCAGGTTGACATCCAGCACCAGCACATCCGGCTGATGCTGTCGGGTGAGCGCCAACGCATCAGCGGCATTTTCCCCCTCAGCCACGACCCGGATATCCTCGGTTGCGGCCAGTACAGCCTTAATGCCGGCTCGCACAATGGGATGATCGTCTATGATGATGACATTCATTCGCCTGACCTTTGGGTTACCATCTGCATATTCAGTATACCATCACAGGCGAAAACTCTCCGGCCGGAAAACCGAACATTGCAATACTTTTGCAATCATCCCAAATCCGTTTTTTACCCTCCTGACACCAAAACCGGCAGAACACCAACACTGCGCTTTGGCTTTGTCAGTACTCATCCGCCTCTCTCCCCGATACCAAACAGGAAATTACCCTTCCCCGCCCCAACCGAGCAC
>CAYWFK010000028.1:0-21590 GCA_964457375.1 uncultured Anaerolineales bacterium | reverse complement strand
CCCCACAACCTAAAATGCTGCCGTAGAGCATGGCAGCATTTTCGTCATCAGATGAGCAGCGAAGCAAATCCGGCATTACGCAGCCGGCTCCATTCGACCT
This sequence comes from uncultured Anaerolineales bacterium, assembly GCA_964457375.1. GTDB lineage: Bacteria > Chloroflexota > Anaerolineae > Anaerolineales > UBA11858 > G519. The sequence continues at coordinate 21,490 of CAYWFK010000028.1, read as the reverse complement.
GTGAGGTGGTTTACCAGGTATCGTAATCTTCGCTGTGTTTGCGGTACTCCAAATCACCCAGTCCATGCTGGGAAATCGTGGCATTCGCCGCCTGAAGTGTTTTGGTATAGTAATAAATCCGGCAGGATTCTTCAAGGCTGGAAGTCAACTGGTAAGCATCTTCCATCGTCGGGCCAATTGCAAAACTGCCATGCCCGCGCAGCATGAAAATCTTGTACTCCCGCAGCATTTTCGCAGCGAGTTTCGCCACTTCACTCGAACCGACGGTCTTTTCCGTGTGAATCACAGGCACCTTGTGCATCAAATAGGAACCTTCGCTATCGATCGGAATGATTGCATCTTTCACCGTCATCGATTCGGCAACAGCATAAGGCGGGTGAACATGAACGATTGCCAAAGCAGAAGTATTTTGATAAATACTGCGGTGAACCACAAGCTCACTGGAAGCCAACAGAATATTACTGTCATTTTCATACAAACCGGTTTCGATCAAATCCGCCTTGTTCAAATGTGCCAGCATCGCACCGGTACGGGTAATGATAATGCGATCGCCCATCCGCACGCTCATGTTTCCCCCATGAGAAGAAGTCAGCCCGCGGTAGAAAAGGTCATAACCAAAACGCTGGAATTGTTCAAGCATAGCATTCAATCCTTTCTTCAAGACCGTATGATCCCTGCATATTCAAAATGCGCATCATACCTGTCCCTATCTTATCGCAAATTGCGGAGTTGTTTCATCACGGAATGTTCATCCGTTCCAAACATCTCCACAAGTTTCGTGTAAAGTTGATAATAACGTGAATAAATCCGGTTGTTTTCAGGGTCAGGCCGGATAACAGCACTCGGTGCCGGCGCAATCGAACGCACAGCCGCATCGATATTCGGGTAAACCCCGCCCGCAACCGCCCCGAGGATGGCAGCGCCCAAGGCACTCGCCTGCTGCGTCGCACTGATTTCCAGAGGAAGGCCGGTAACATCCGCATATATTTGCAAGAGCAGGGAATTCTTTGTCAACCCGCCGCTGGCAACGATTCGCTGCACCGCAATTCCTCCCTGGCTCAGGGTATCCAAAATCAGGCGTGTACCGTAAGCGGTCGCTTCGATGAGCGCCCGATAAACGGCTTCGGGGGGAGTCCGCAGCGAAAAACCCAAAATCATCCCGCTCAAATCCGCATCCACCAGCGGGGTACGGCAGCCATTCCACCAGTCAAGCGCCAGCAATCCCCCTGAGCCAGCCGGAACTTGCGACGCCTTGTAAGTAAGCAATTCATGATCCATCCCGCTGAAATGTGTGAACCAGTTGAAAATATCCCCGACACCCGCCTGCCCCGCTTCATAACCGAACCACCCCGGCAAAATGCCGTCTTCGACCACACCGCTGATCCCCTGGCAAAATTTCTCTTCTTTTGCCAAAAGCATATGACAGGTAGAAGTCCCCATAGCCATATACAAAACACCGTCCTGAGAAACCCCGGCGCCAATTGCCCCCGCATGAGCATCGATAATTCCGACTGCCACGCGGGTATCTGTTCCCAACCCCAGCCGTGCCGCCCATTCCTGCGTAAGGCTGCCCGCCACATTTCCGGGAGCGGCAACCCTGCCGCGCCCGCGGGTCGCATAAAAATCACCGAAATCAGGGTGCAGCCCGGCGAGATAGTCGGCAGAAGGATAGCCCTCCGCCTTGTGCCACAGTCCCTTGAACCCTGCCGCGCAGGCATTGCGAATGAATTTACCGGTAAGCTGCCAGGCGACCCAATCGCCGCCCTCGACGATTAACTCAGCAGCAGCGTAAATCTTGGGGGATTCTTCGAGAATCTGGAGCGCTTTCGGCAGCAACCACTCGGAGGAAATGGTGCTGCCGTAGCGTTGCAGCCAGCGTTCACCGAGCGCCCGCGCGTGCCCGGTAACGCGATCAGCCTGAGATTGCGCAGCATGATGCTTCCAGAGTTTCGGCCAGGCATTCGGTTCATCTTCCCAACCGGCAAGCCTGCACAACGGAACACCGTCTTCGTTCACCGGTAATACCGTACAGGACGTGAAATCAATACCAATTCCCCGAACGGCTTGCGGATCGATACCTGTCTCATCCAGCACTGTGACGATGGTCTTCTCCATCGCAAACAGCCAGTCAGCGGGATTCTGCAAAGCCCAGTCCGCGGCAAGTTCCCGGCCGCCGGGGAGCATCGCATCAAGCACACCGTCCGGATAAGGTTCCACAGCCGTGGCGAGAATTTCTCCGTTCAGGGCATCAATCAGCAATGCGCGTGCCGATTCCGTCCCGAAATCTATACCGAGCGCATAAGCACGATTAGCTTCTTCCATGAAACTACCTCACCGTTAAACATCCTTAAAAACGACTGCCACCCGCACAATTCCGGAAAGGAATCATTCGGGTTCAGGCAAAGAATCCAGCCCCAATGCAGCCAGTTTTTCGGGTTTGGGCACACCATTTTCGTCCCAGCTGCGAAAACGATAATATTCTTCGAGCATTTCTTCCAAATGGACGACATGCCCGGCACTGGCGCCTTCCTTCAAGGGTTCATTCAAAAAGCGCGGCGGCAGGTTATCATCCTTGCGGGTAAAGCCCGCCCGCAAATTGTAAAGCCGCTCCAAATTCCAAATGCGCTCACCGGCAAGCTGCAAATCCTGCTCTTCATAGCGAATACCGGTTACCGCAGAAATGAAACGGGCAAAGAAATCATCTCCGATAGCATAATGAACGAACTTGCACATGCCAATCGAATCGATTACCGCATCCGTATGCTGCAACACAATCTGAATGCCCGCTTTGCCCCGATACGCGTGCCGGTCGAGCATCTTGGGCATACCGAGCAATTCGGGTCCGAGCATGTTTCCGCGCAAGTGGCAAGCACCGCGGTTCGACGTCGCATAAAGCAGCCCCTGTCCCTGCATACCGCGCGGATCGTAGGCAGCGAACTCCAGCCCTTTGGTCTGCATGGATGTTTCCGGCATCCCGTAACGTTCCGAAAGCCGTTTTGAGCCTTCGGCAAGCTCATCACCCAAACCGCGGCGGTAAGCAATATCCTCCACGGTTTTCATCAGCAAATCCGCCCGTCCGAAAGCCAGCTCCGTTTCCAGCGCCCCGCGTTCTGCCAGCTCCATTGCACAGGCAATTGTCGCACCGCAGGAAATCGTATCCATACCCAGGCGGTTGCAAAGATAATTTGCCTCGATGATTGTTTCGAAATCATCGATTTCCAGCGTCGAACCCAACGCATAAATCGTCTCGTACTCCGGTCCTTCACCGTGTTCGTGGCTGGTTTTGGTGCTTCTCTTGCAGCCAATCGGGCATCCCCAACAGGCGCCTCGCCTGACAAGATAATGCTTTTTCAGCGCTTCCCCGGAAATAGCATCCGCATGCTCGAATTCTCCCTTCTGGAAGTTTCGGGTTGGCAGCACACCATACCAGTTCATCAAATTGACCAGCACAGAAGTGCCGAACTCCGGCAGTGCCTGGGAAGTACGCCGGGAAGCGTGAATCCACTTGCCGGCTTCATAGTTGACGAAGTCGAATATTTTCTTGTCGGCAATTTCCGGTTTGTCCTTACCGATGGCAAGCAGCGCCTTGAGATTTTTCGAACCCATCACTGCGCCGACGCCCCCGCGCCCGTAAGAACGCCCCTGTTCATCCGCAATCGAAGAAAACAGCACCCGGTGCTCACCGGCAGGCCCGATTGCCACCGCAGCAGCACCGCGCTGCTTGATTTGCGCCAGCGCCTCCGGAATAGTCAACCCCCACAGCGCATCCGCCGGATGAATCTGCGCCCCTTCGGGGGTTACTTCTACCCAAACGGGAGATTTCGCCCGGCCTGTAATCACCAAAGCATCATATCCCGCCCAGCGCAGCCTCACGCCAAATTGCGATCCGGTATTGGAATCGAAAATCGTGCCGGTAAGCGGAGAACGGGTACTCATACTCGACCGCCCGCCTGTCGGTACGCGGACGCCGGTCATTGCACCCGTGCAAAATGCCAGAATATTCTCCGGTTCCAGCGGATCAGTATCCGGAGGAACTTCGGTATACACCAGATAAGCACCCAGCCCCCGCCCCCCCAAATACTTATGGAGAATTTCTTCGTCTATTTTTTCGGTACTTGTTTTGCCGCTCGTCAAATCGACGCGCAACAGTTTTCCTGTCCAACCATACATGCTAACTCTCTCCTGATCAAGGGGAAACAGACAGCCGGAAAATCAAAAGGAAACGGACGTGTTTGTTTCCTGTGTTCCTTATGTTCCTTCCGGTGACTGCCGGTTCCCCGGTTCATTTCAAAGGCGTATCTTTCAGTAAGCGGTACCGTGCATACGCCGCATGCCATTCTGCAGTCTGATGCGGTTCATAGGTATCGACATCAAACGAACGGCGCACGATCGCCCGTCCTTCATCGAGCGACCCGGCATCACCCATCGCAATCGCCTGCACAAGGATGTTCCCGATTGCCGTCGCTTCCACCGGTCCGGTAACCACCGTTCGACCGGTTGCATCGGCAGCCAGTTGATTCAACAATGTGTTCTTCGTCCCGCCGCCAATGATATGCAGCACCGGATAATGCTTGCCGGTCAACCGGTCGATTTGCTCCGCGACACTGCGATACTCCAAAGCAAGGCTTTCCAACGCAGTGCGGATGATTTCACCTTTACTTTGGGGAACTTTTTGCCCGGTTTCACGGCAATAAGATTGAATCGCAGAAGGCATATCCTCCGGCGCCAGAAAACGGGTATCGCCGGGCACAATCAAGGGACCAAACGCAGGTGCTTCGGCTGCCATTTTGGTCAATTCACTGTAATCGAGCGATGTTCCCTGCTGCGCCCAAATCCGGCGGCATTCCTGCACAAGCCATAACCCAGTGATATTTTTCAAAAAACGGATTTTTCCGCCATATCCCCCCTCGTTGGTCATATCCGCATGCAGGCTTTCCGGCGTAATCATGGGTTCATCCAGCTCCACACCCATCAAAGACCACGTGCCGGAACTAAGAAAGAGATAGTCGCCGCCGGCAGCCGGTACAGCTGCCACTGCGCTGGCAGTATCATGCCCGGCACTGGCAATCACGGATACATGCCGCAAGCCCAGGTCTGCCGCCAATTTTTCCCGCAAGGAAGCCAGCACCGTTCCGGGCGGAATAATTTCACCAAACAGCTCTGCGGGAATAGCCAGCGCCGATAACAGGTCCTCCGCCCAGGTCTGCCGCACAGGGTTGTAACATTGAGTTGTCGAAGTAATCGTAAACTCGTTTGCCTTGACACCGGTGAGGAAAAAATTGAACAAATCCGGCATATTCAAAAATGTGCGGGCAACAGAAAGCTGCGGATCATTACGCTCCACCATGGCATACAGCTGAAACAAACTGTTGAACGGCATGAACTGATTGCCGGTTTGCTCATACACACGGGCAGCAGGCACTTTCCCGAAAACCGCATCCATGATCCCCGTCGTGCGGGGGTCGCGGTAATGATGCGGATTTCCAATCAAATGATTTTGCGAGTCCAGCAAACCGAAATCCACGCCCCAGGTATCCAGCCCGATACTCCGGATGGCAGAACCTGCTTCGCTGCCGGCTTTCCGCAATCCGTTCTTTATCTCTTTCCAAAGATGGAGCACATCCCAGAAAAGACCGTCATCGAGGCGGACGCCCCCGTTGGGAAAGCGGTGCACTTCCCGGATTTGGAGCCTGCCGCCGTCGAATTCGCCCAGCATCACCCGGCCGCTTTCCGCACCCAGGTCTACTGCAAGATATGAGGAAGCTTTCTTCATGACTATATTTTATCTCTGTTTTTTCACAAAGAAGGCGCAAAGGGAAAACACTGACGGATTTTCCTTCGCGCCTGATCTTCGTCTATGTCCTAACTTTTACGAAACACCTTTCTTGAGAATGATGTTCGCATATTTTCGCGTATCACCCGTCATCACCACTGCAAAAGCGGATTTTGCCCGTTCGTAAAAAGCAAACCGCTCTACGAATGTGATTGGGGGCGTTGCCGGCGCATGCCTGTTGATTTTATTCAGATATCCGTTTTCCACAGCCGGATCAGGCTGGTCTCCGGAAACACACGCCATCATCACCACAGGGTCATCCACATAAGAATCCAGAGCAAACAACGGCAGGATGGCATCCAGCAAATCTTCGATGAGCAGGCCGTCCGCTCGTATTACCCGAGGATTGATACTGTGCCCCGGAAAATGAGCATCAGCAAGCACAATTTCATCACCGTGCCCCATGCGGTAAAGAGTCGCCAGCAATTCAGGGCTGAAAAGCGGGGAAATTCCTTTAAGCATCGGTCTCTCCTCTGCCGGCAGGTACTTGCCAAACGCCGGCAATCATCATCCTGTCTTCCTAACCGTAAAGCGGGCCATACGTCTGGCACGCCCGAAAATCAGCACCCTGCGGTTCGTTTGCACCAAAGGCAGACCACGCATGGGGTCTGAAAATCCGTTCTTCCGGTACATTGTGCATGGTTACCGGAATTCGCAGAATGGAAGCCAGCGTAATCAAATCTGCGCCGATATGTCCATATGAAATCGCCCCGTGATTAGCACCCCAGTTTGCCATCACCGAATAAACATCCCGGAACGGACCATTACCGTTCGTCACAGGGACGAACCAGGTTGTCGGCCAGGTTGGGTTGGTGCGTTCATCAAGTACTTTGTGAACCTCATCAGGCAATTCGATACTGTACCCTTCGGCAATCTGAAGCACGGGACCAAGCCCCTTGACCAGATTGATGCGGCTCATCGTCATTGGCATTCCGCCGCGTGTGCGGTAACGGGTCGACCATCCCCCGCCCCGAAAATACTCGGTAATCGCCGCATGCCATGTCGTCACATCCAGACAAGCCTGCGCCTCCTCGGTAGTGACATTCCACCAGGGTTTGATCACCGGTTCACCATCGCGGGTTTGCTGACCGGTACCATCGAGTGCTGCCGGACCGGAGTTGATCAAATGCAGAAAACCACCGGCAGCCCTACCCTGCAATTCATAGCCAGTCACCCGCTTGACGGCATCAGGGCTCCAGTATGTACGTACGTCAGCAAAAATCTGTGCGGTACCGGTCAGCAGGTGGCCGAACAACATGCTTACTCCGTTCAGTGAATCATTTTCAGTAGCGAGGATATAAGGCTGACGTACACCGTTCCAATCAAAGGATGTATTCAAGATAGCTTCCATGAAATCGCCGTTGGGGAAATGATCTGTCCACTGACGCTGCCCCTGAAAACCGGCAGCAATCGCATTCCGCCCAAGCGCTTCTTCGCCAAAGCCCAACTCCGCCAGGCGCGGATTGCCTGTCATCAAATCACGGGCAATCAAAGCCATCTTGACTGAAGTTTCCCAATCTTCTTCCTTGCGTTTCGGGGAATGCCTGTTCTCAGGCGGATTGTAATCCTTGCCTTCGGGGCAATTCTTGCGTACCCACTCCATGGCAACCCTGAATTCCTCGGGGTCGTATATGCCTTCATCGAGGCGGCGCGTCAATTCTGTCATATCCACTGCCTCGACACGCATACCCAAATATTCTTCGAAGAAAGGCTGGTCGACAATCGAACCGGCAATCCCCATCGAGACGCCGCCCATCGAAAGATACGATTTGCCGCGCATGCCGGCAACCGCAAGCGCCGCGCGGGCAAATCGCAGCAATTTTTCCTGAACATCATCAGGAATGCTCGTATCACTGGCATCCTGCACATCACGCCCGTAAATGCTAAATGCCGGCAGCCCCTTTTGGGCATGGCCGGCCATCACAGCCGCCAGATAAACCGCGCCGGGGCGCTCGGTTCCGTTGAACCCCCAAACAGCCTTTGGAATCAAGGGGTCCATATCCATGGTTTCGGAGCCATAACACCAGCAAGGGGTAACAGTAATAGAGACTCCGACACCTTCACGGGCAAATTTCTCGGCGCACCGGGCGGCTTCAGCCACCCCGCCGATAGTGGTATCGGCAATGACACATTCGACCGGCAGCCCGTTGGCGTGACGAAGATTCTTGGTGAGAAATGCCGCAACGCTCTTTGCCATATCCATTGTCTGCTTTTCGAGTGATTCGCGCACACCTTGACGACGGCCGTCAATCGTGGGGCGGATGCCGATTTTGGGCATTGTGCCAATCAAACGATTTTCAGGTGGATTAATTTTCATGGAATGGTCCTTTCGTTAGAGACTAATCGTTATTTGAAAATAGAATGCAAGCCTGGTTGTTTTTCACAAAGGCTTGTCGATATGAAAACGTGTCCATCATATCCGCATGCCTTTGCACAAAACAAAAGAGGTTGTGCGGGAGTATTCCCGCACAACCCGTCATCAGGTTTATTTGTAAAGCACTGCCTGAATTTCTTCGTCATCGATATTGTTCTTGTCGTACCAGTAGAAACCGGTGTCGATGGTCGGGGGCAAGCTCTCGCCTTTGTAGGCTTTGTAAGCTGCTTCGACGCACTTGTAGCCAATACCGATCGGGTTCTGGGTAATTGCACCAGCTTCGAGGCCGGAGCGGATTGCATCCATTTGCTGTTGACCGGAGTCATAGCCGATAACCACAATGTCGCCCTTCTTGCCCAGTTCTTCGACTGCATTCAAAATGCCGACAACAGAACCTTCATTGGCGCCAAAGAAACCTTTCAGGTCAGGATGCGCCTGAATGATGGCTTTTGCCAGGTCGGTGGATTTCAGGTGATCGCCGCCGCCGTATTGAATGTCGACGATGGTGATATCCGGGTACTTGCTCTCGATTTCCTCTTTGAAGCCTTTGACACGGTCGATGCCGGTGCGGCTGGTCTGGTCGTGGGAGATAACGGCAACTTCACCTTTGTTGCCAATCAATTCTGCCATTTTATCCGCAGCAAGTGCAGCAGCAGCAACATTGTCGGTCGCAGCCGTGGTCACGGGGATATCGCTGTCGACGCCGGAGTCAAAACCGATCACAGGAATTCCCTTTTCCTTGGCTTTTTGAAGCAGGGGCTCGAAAGCCTTTGAATCCACAGCAGCGAGACAAATCGCAACCGGATTCTTGTCCAATGCAGTCTGGAACATTTCAACCTGCTTGTCAACCATAGCCTCTGATTCCGGGCCTTCGAAGGTGATCTTCACATCATATTCTTCCGCAGCCTTTTCAGCGCCTTTCTTAACTGCCTGCCAAAACTGGTGTTGGAAACCCTTTGAAATCACGGGGATATAGGGTTTTTCAGTGGTGCTGGCGGCTTGCTGATTGTTGTCAGCCGGTTTTTCTGATGCGGCTTTTTGGCCGTTGCAGCCGACGAGCAATGCCGCGACCATCAAGATACTCAGAACGATGAAAAGCATTTTTTTAGCGTTCATATTTCTCTCCTTATCATTTGATAGTTGAAGTTTGTAAGTGGATGGTGAATTCGTTTAGCTAATCTTGCAAATAACATCCTCCTCTGTCCTTGGATTTTCTGCTATGCGCGATTGCTTCGTTGCCCTTATTTTCGTCTGCGCACAATGTCAAGAAAAACAGCCATGATAACAATCGTACCGGTAACGACCAGCTGCCATTCCTGCGGAACGGCCATAATTCGCAATCCATTCGTCAGCGTACTGATGATGAATGCGCCGATGACAGTACCCAAAATCGAACCTTCACCGCCGCTGAGCGAAGTACCGCCAATCACCACCGCGGCAATTGCATCAAGCTCATACCCGGCGCCCAGGGCTGGCTGAGCCGAATTCAGGCGGGCAGCCATCACGACCCCGCCGATACCGGTAAATACCCCTGCCAGTGTATAAACAGCCATCAGCCATCCGGCAACATTAACACCGGAAAGCCGCGTCGCTTCGATATTGCTGCCCAGCGCAAAGGTATAACGCCCCAAAATCGTTCGGGTAAGAATGATGTTGGCAAGAATTGCCGCCCCGAACAAAACCAGCACGGCGTTGGGAATTTCGAAACCCGGAAATATCTTTCCCAGCAGCGACCCCATGGCAATTTCACGGAACATGGGCGTATCGTTGAAATAAATCGGTTTGAGATCGGAAATGACCAAAGAGAGACCTTTGGTAACATAGAGCATACCAAGCGTAGCAATGAAAGGGGGTATCTTCATCTTGGAAATCAATACACCGTTGACCAGCCCGACAAGGGCACCGGCGAGAACACCACCCAGAATACCAATCCATACGGGAATACCCATATTGGTGATGAAAACACCCGTCATCACCGCGGAGAATGTCATCCCGGTTCCGACTGAAAGATCGATACCGGCGGTGATGATGACGAAAGTGGCACCCAACGCCAGAATACCGTTGACTGCCGTAGCCAGCAGGATACCGACGAAATTATCGAAAGTTCGGAAATAGGGGGATGCAATTGAAAATCCAATAAAAATAACGATTAGAGCACTGAACGCCATAATTCGCTGCATGGCATCCGATTGGAATATTTTCATAGCGGTTTTCGGTTGACTTTTCATAATGCCTTCCATTACATTTAGGATATCTAACGAGAACGTTCTTTCTAGGTTGTTGCGTGATGATTATGATTGCGCATGGTCGCCAAACGCATGATGCTTTCCTGCGTGATTTCATCGCCGGACAAAATGCCGGAAATACGCCCTTCGCACATCACAACTACACGATGGCTCATGCGTAATATCTCAGGTAATTCAGATGAAATCATGATAATCGACTTCCCCTGAGCTACCAATTCGTTGAGCAGTTTGTAAATTTCGCTTTTTGCGCCCACATCGATACCGCGGGTCGGCTCATCGAAAATCAGAATGTCCGTATCAGCCGTCAGCCATTTTCCAATGATTACTTTCTGCTGATTACCCCCGGAAAGGAACTTTACCTTCTGCTCCATCGTCGGGGTTTTGATATTCAGGGCGTTGACCATTTCCCTGGTTTTATCAGATGCTTTCTTGTAATTCATCCAAAAGTTCCATTTAAGGAACTGCTGCATACTCGCCATAGCCACGTTTTCCTTGACATCCATCCCCAGCACAAGCCCGTAGCGCTTGCGGTCTTCGGATAAATACCCGAGGCGATGACGAACAGCCTTTTTCGGATGATCGATGTGCACCCGCTTGCCTTTGATATAGATTTCCCCGCTATCGAAGGGGTCAGCGCCAAAAATCGCACGTGCGACTTCCGTGCGCCCCGCCCCCATCAGGCCGGCAAATCCCAGAATTTCCCCTTTCTTCAGCTTGAAATTAATATCCCGCAGGAATTTTCCCTGATTGAGATTGCGGACTTCCAAAACAATTTCATCGCTCGGATTCTCCGGAATCTCCGGTCCCGATTCGTAAATTGTGCGTCCGACCATCAAGCTGATGATTTTATCGATACTGGCATCTTTTTCCCGCATGGTATCAATCGTATGCCCGTCGCGCATGACCGTCACCCGGTCGGCAATCGATTTGAGTTCTTCCAGCCGGTGCGAAATATAGATAATCCCCGCCCCCTGATCGCGCAGCTGGCGGATGATGGCAAACAAATCTTCGATTTCCGCTTCGGTGAGAGCAGCCGTCGGTTCATCCATGACGAGGATTTTGGCATTGAAAGAAAGCGCTTTGGCAATTTCCACCATTTGTTGGCGGGCAACCGTCAGATCAGCCGCTTTGGTCGTCGGGCTGAGTTCCAGGTGAAGAATCTTGAAAAGGTCCTCCGCCTTTTTGTTCATCGTTTTGTCATCCACGAAAAACGAAACCCGTTTGCGTGGTTCCCGCCCGATGAAAATGTTTTGCGCCACAGTCAAATGGGGCATCAAATTCAATTCCTGATGAATAATACTGATTCCCAAATTTTGTGCCATGCGCGGGCTTTCTATCTCGACTTCCCGCCCGTCGACCAAAATCCGGCCGCTATCTTTGCGATAGATACCGCCCAGAATCTTCATCATCGTGGATTTTCCCGCTCCGTTCTCGCCGACTAGTGCATGCACTTCACCGGCGCGCAGTTCGATATGGCTCTGGTTGAGCGCCCGAACTCCGGGAAAACTTTTGTCAATTCCTTCCATCAATACTAATACTTCACTCATTAGCCAACCTCAATGACAGGGTTTGAGTAACTCAAGAAACAATCTTCCCGCCGCTCGAAGTCCGGATGACCATCTCGACAGGAAGGACAATGTGTTTACAGGGACGTTCCGTTTCGCCTTTGACCCGTTCAAGCAGCAAGCGGGCTGCTTGCTGCCCCATCTCACAAGCGGGCTGTTTGGCAACGGTAAAGAATGGATTGATCGTAAATCCAGGGGGAATATCATCGATGGCCACCAGGGCAATATCATCAGGAACAGTCAGGTTTTCCTCACCGAAAGCCCACATAGCACCGATGGCGATAAAGTTGTTTGCCGCAAAGATTGCTGTCGGCCGCGGAATCACTTTCAATGCCTGTTTTGCCATTTTATAACCGGATTCCTGCGAAAAATCCCCCCAAACGATATGCGAATCCTGCACCTTCAGGCCGGTATCGGTCAAGGCACGGTGAAAGCCGTTGACACGCTCGACGGCTGTCGAAATCCCCTGGGGCCCGGCGAGCATAACAATCCGCTCATGCCCCAAAGAACGCAGATAGCGGGTGAGGTTATAAGCGCCCGTATTGGAATCCGCCCGCACAATATCCACATCCACATCAGGCACGACACGATCCAAAACCACTACCGGAACCCCCTGGTTTTTGATCATCTGAATGGGTTTCGGGGAACAACTGGCAGGGACAAGTAAAATGCCGTCTATTCGACGGCGCAAGAGCATGTGTAAATATTGGTTTTGTTTTTCTTCGGATTCATCAGTGTTGCACAGAATGGTTGAATAACCGTTTGCCTGGGCAACATCTTCGACCCCCCGGGTAACAGTCGTCCAAAACGGGTTGGTAATATCCGTAACAACGACAGCCAGGGTCATCGTTTGCTTGAAGCGCAAACTTGGGCCCAGCATGTTGGGCACATATCCCAGCTCATCAATCGCGGCTTCCACGCGCAGCCGTGTTTCCTGGCTGACATAACCGGATTTATTGATTACGCGTGAGACTGTGATTGGAGCAACACCTGCTCGTTTGGCAACATCGCGGATAGTAGTAGTCATTGATTTTGTGGGATAAACCGTTATGGTATGCGTGCCATGTTACGCATATCATATTAGCACAACTTACTCCAAATTGCAAGTTATTTTTCGAATTTTCCTGCCAATTGATTGCCCCGCCGCAATCAACCCGCTAAAAACGAATGCGTTTTCCGAAATCCCATGCCCGGTATTAAGCAAAAGCAAGCTGAAAACCCGCCAAAGATGCCATCTTTGCAGACCGCAACGGGCTTAAACGCTGCTATGATGGTGCCTGTCACAGCGTGCTACCTTCCCCCGAAAAAATCATCCTGCAAGGCATCACGGCATACCAAACCGGCCGCCAGCCAGCATGCAGCAGCCGCACAGGCCGGCGAATATCCTCCCGTCTGAAATTCGGATAACCTGGGGAACACTCAGAACAGAAACGGCATACCCCGCCCCATCATGCCGCACATTTCCCCCTGCACAAATCCATCAAAACCTGCCCGCTTTCTTAAGAATACGTAACGACAAGTTTAGGGCGGTAGGCAGCGACAGCATGTTCCGCACTACCTACGTGCGCACTGTGAATATCATCATCTGCAATCAGGATGATGCCATAATTGGCGTTCGGGCTTCCGAACCAACGCCGCACCCGGACAGGATCCAAATCAATCACAATCGCTGTTCCCCTGGCAGAGCCAGAGTCGAATGACCACGATCCCAAAGGGCTGGTCTCATAATCCACACCCTCGGTCGAACAACCTGCAGACCCCGCCCAGGCAGTTTGCACACCACCGCTGCCATCAGCTTCACGCGCATCCCAGCATGGTTCACCGGTTTGTGCGATTTCAATATCACCCGTTCCCTCAATCCATGGCCAGTTTGCCGCTGAAACACAATACACTTTTCCGGTATTCGCTCCCCCGCCTTCAGAAATATAACTATGGTAAAGATACAACTTCGCGCTCGAACAAGTCAAGCCTTTCGGCAATGAAGACAAATCGAACCACAGCAATGCATGCTGAATCGTTCCGGGCAATCCCTCCAGTTGAAAGTCAGCGTGTTGCCCGCCATTTCGCCTATGCCAGCTCGAACTAATCAGCACATCCTTTCCGGTATCGACATTTCCGCCGGGGCCATCGACAAAAGTACCAGGAGGCGGCAAAGTAACAACCGGGGTTGTCGTCGGGGTTAATGTTGGCTGTGCAGTCGCATGCGGAGAAATACCGGCCGGCACGAGAGGTAAAAACACATCATTTGCATCAGCGGTTTCTGCCAGTGTATCGGTCAGGTTTTTCAGCCCGGTCATCGCAGCAAACAGGCTGCCGGCAGCAATTCCCATGAGTTTCAACAGCTGGCGGCGGGTTATCTTCTTGACCATGATTGTCTCCTGTCTTTCCAAACCGCTTCAAACTTTTCACACCGACATAAGCAGTCCCCCATCTGATAACTCCTGCTTCGGTTCATCGGCACTTTTCCCAAAACATACTCCCGGCAAAATCATCGGGCAAAGACTTTTATGCTACAACACGCTTTCATTATAACCAAAACGCGGGTTGAACACCGATTGAGCAGCACATACCCCACCCTGTTCGGCTGCGGACAATGAAGAAACCGGGGTTCCGGTTGTTGCAAGATGAATAGAATCAGCCTATACTAAGCACACAAGCAATGGTATAACGTTTTTCCTGTCTTCAATTTTCCTATCCAGATGCGAGGTTCCTTTGGATATCGAGCAATTATCATTATTTCGCCCTGCAACATGGACCGTTGTAGAGATAACCAAACACATCCGAGACCTTTTCGAAACCGACAGCCGCCTCCGCAATGTGTGGGTTCGCGGTGAGGTATCCAATTTTTCACGCCCCCGCTCAGGCCATATCTATTTCACACTGAAAGACGAATTCGCTGCACTGCGCTGTGTCATGTGGCGGAGCATGGTCGTCGGGCAAAGCTATTTACCGCAAGACGGAGACGCCGTCGAAGTCCGCGGAAACGTCACCGTCTATGAAGCAGGCGGGCAATACCAACTATATGCCGAAGAAATCCGTCCGGCAGGAAAAGGCGCCCTTTACCGGGAATTCTTGCGCCTGAAAGCCCGTTTGCAAGCCGAAGGCCTTTTCGATGAATCCCGCAAGCGCCCCATTCCTCCGATGCCAAACGTCATTGGAGTGGTCACGTCAGCCACCGGAGCCGCACTGCGTGATATACTCAACACCCTGAGACGCCGATACCCGCTGGCGGAAGTCATCCTGGCGCCAACACCGGTACAGGGCAACGATGCACCCGCCGGCATTATCCATGCCATCGAGGCGCTCAACCGCACCGTCCGCCCGGATGTCATCTTGCTGGCCAGAGGCGGCGGCTCCATCGAAGACCTGTGGGCATTCAATGACCCCGGCGTTGCCTATGCCATCGCCGGTTCGCAAGCACCGGTAATTACCGGCGTCGGCCACCAAACCGATTTCACCATTGCCGATTTCGTCGCCGACCTTCGGGCACCGACACCAACAGCCGCAGCAGAGCTTGCCACCCCGGAACGGGCAGAAATTACTGCCGGAATCGCCGAACTCGAACAAAAGCTTAACGGAGCCATGCTGTTCATCATCGAAAACGAGCGCTGGAGAATAATCGACAAAGCCCGCAAACTCGACCGTCTCTCACCGCTGGGACGGATACGCTCATACAGACAGCGCATCGACGAATTTACCAACCGGGCCGGCACAGCGCTCAGCCACAGAATCGAAATCGGCCGCACGACCATCCGCAGCCTCGAACAGCGTCTTCTCTCAGCCAACCCGCTGGCAATCCTTGCCCGCGGATATGCGCTGGTTGCCAAAGAAGACGGTACAATTATCCGCAGTGCTGCAATGGTCGACACCGGAGACGCTATCCATGTCCGCGTTGCCCGCGGGCGCTTCGACGCCCGTGTTACCAGTGTACCGGATGAACAACCTGACTGAACTGCCGTGCCTGACGAACAATTATCCTGAGGAAACACCATGGTGAAACAAACCCGCAAAAAAGAAGACCTGACTTACGAAAAGGCTTTCGCCGAGCTTGAAGAGATCATCGACAAACTGGAAAACGAAGAACACCCTCTCGAAGAAGCCATGCGCCTGTTCGAACGAGGGCAATTTTTAGCCAAATTCTGCGCCGATTATCTCGACAAAGCGGAACTGAAAGTCAAACAATTGAGCGGCGATTCACTAGTCAGCTTCGAAGAAAAGGAATCGACGACAAACCGGTAACCAGTTTATCAATGGACATTATGGGCATATTTTCCAACCTCGTACTTATTGGTGCAGTAATTGCCTGGGTGCTTGCCCAGGTGGTAAAAGTGCCAATTGAATTTCTGAAAACCAAAAAGGTCAATTGGGCTTTACTCCTTTCCGCCGGCGGAATGCCAAGTTCCCATTCCGCGCTGGTCAGCGCAACCGCCCATGGTATCGGCTTGCAAATGGGGTTCGACACCCCGATTTTTGCCTTGTCAGCCGTGCTGGCAGCCATCGTAATTTACGACGCCACCGGCATCCGCAGGCAGGCAGGCAAACATGCAGAGCTGATCAACACGATCATCTTCGATCTCGCCTCAGGAAGGCCACCCCAGCACGAAAAACTTCGCGAGGTTCTGGGGCACACGCCGCTGGAAGCCCTGATCGGAACCCTGCTGGGCATTGCGATTGCCCAACTGGCATGGATGTTCCTGTCCTGACTTCCCCGTCTCCTTCCCCGCCGCAAGCACCCCTAACGATTCTGTAAACAAGTTTTTCCGTGCACCTTGCCCCCCCGCGCTATAATACACTTTGATGGAAAGAGAAACACAAGGCTGGGAGGGATAAGCATGAATGACCGGAAAAACGTTTTGCAAAAGCACACTGGCTCATATACCGTTTACGGATTTCTCTTTGGCTTGTGCTTTCCTATCACAGCAATCCTGATCGACATCCTGCTAATTCAGCAGCAACCCCTTGATGTCAACAACTTCTATACAGCATTCATCCGCCAGCCCCTTCACTGGATCATCGCCACAGCACCAATCTTTCTCGGGCTGCTCGCCCACATGGTCGGCAAACAACAAGACAAACTCGCGGAGGTCAACAATCTGCTCGATCAGCGGGTGCAGGACCGCACCAAAGAACTCAATCATGCCTATGATGTCCTGAAAAAAGATTACGAAGAACGCCTGGAGCTCCTCGAAAAAATCACGCAGGTAAAAGAACAGTGGGAAACCACATTCAACGCCGTTATGGATATGCTGATTATCACGGATACGGATGAAAAAATCCTGCAATGCAACGAAACAGCCATCCGCATTTTCGAATGCAATGTCAGCGAACTCACCGGAAAACCAATCGACCGTGTTTTCAGCACCTTCATCCAGGACAAATCGTTTTCAGAGATACTGGAAACCGGCGAAATCGAAATGGCACACCTGCAAAAATGGTTCAGTGTCAAAAACTTCCCCATTACACTCCACGGCGTTTTCAAGGGAATGATATACATACTCCGCGACATCACGCAAAACAAGCATTTCGAAAAAGCCATTCAGTTGCAAAAGCAATACTTCGAAACCCTGGTAGAAGCCAGCCCCGTGGCGATTGTGGTGCTGAACACGGAACGCGAAATCATGTCATGCAACCCCGCCTTCAACAAACTGTTCGGCTACACCATGGAAGAATCCATCGGCAAGAAACTGGACGACCTTGTCAGCAGGCAGTCTGACAACAACGAGGCACAGAAGTACACCGAAAAAGTCCTTTCCGGGAAAATGATACATGAAATCGGGCAGCGCTACCGCAAAGACGGCACAGCTGTGGATGTCGAAATTCTCGGCACGCCGGTGATGGTAGACGGGAAGATGATTGGCGTTCTCGGTTTGTATCACGACATTTCCCAACTGGTCAAAGCGCGCAAAGAAGCCGAAGCCGCCGATAAAGCCAAAAGCGAATTCCTCGCCAATATGAGCCACGAAATCCGCACACCGATGAACGGAATCATCGGGATGGTCGAGCTTGCCCTCGACACCGAATTAACCGCCGAACAGCGTGATTTCCTCGAAACCGCACGGGATAGCGCCTTTGCCTTGCTGGATCTCATCAACGATATCCTTGATTTTTCAAAAATCGAAGCGGGAAAACTGGAACTGGAAACCATCGATTTCGAATTGCGGAACACCATCGAAACGATTGCCTATACCCTGGCACAACGGGCGGAAGCCAAAGGGCTTGAAATGGCGACCTTCGTCGACTTCGACGTACCGGATTTGCTGCGGGGAGACCCCGGCAGGCTGCGTCAGATCCTGGTAAACCTGATTGGCAACGCCATCAAGTTCACCGAAAAAGGGGATATTTCCGTGCGCGCTTCGCTGGTTTCTCAGGACGAAAAATCTGCCACCATCCTCTTTTCCGTCGCAGATACCGGAATCGGTATTCCCGAGGACCGTCAAAGAGCCATTTTCGAGCGCTTCAAACAGGCAGACGGCTCGACCACCCGCAAATATGGCGGAACCGGGCTTGGGCTTGCCATATCCGCACAGCTTGTTCAAATGATGGGCGGCAAAATCGAAGTCGAAAGTGAAATCGGAAAAGGCAGCACTTTCAAATTCACGGCGACCTTTGAAAAACAACTCGATGCACCTGAAAACGGGCAAGCATTCCCCGTTGAGCTAAAAGAGGTACACATCCTCGGCGTCGACGATAACAGAACCAACCGCAAGGTCATTCAAAAAATGCTGGAAGGGTTCGGCTGCCGCATCGACACCGTAGACAACGGGAAAGATGCCATCACCAGACTGCATCAGGCAATCGATGAACAAGACCCCTATCAGCTGGTCTTGCTCGATATGCAAATGCCGGAAATGGACGGTGAGCAAACCCTTTCCCTAATCAAGCAGGATGACAAAACCAGGCACACGAAAGTCATCATCCTCACATCCATGGGGCAGCGCGGTGACGCCTTGCGCCTGGAAAAAGCAGGCTGCTCCGGCTACCTGATGAAACCGGTCAAACAAAGCCAGTTGTTCAAAACCATCGTCAAGGTCCTCGGCAAAGCCGAACAAGCCACAGAGCAGCCCGGCGAGCAACCCAAAGCTGCCGCTGCCGAACCTGCCAGCCGGCACACACGTCTGCTTTTGGCTGAGGATAACGCCGTCAACCAAAAACTTGCTGTCGCACTGCTTTCCAAAGCCGGTTACACTGTCGATACAGTTGAAAACGGTGTGCAAGCCATCGAAGCCTTGCAGAAAAATGAATACAGCCTGGTGCTGATGGACGTGCAAATGCCGGAGATGGATGGCTGGGAAGCCACCCGAAAAATCCGCGCCGCCGAAAAAGCAGACGAACATATCCCCATCATTGCCATGACCGCCCATGCAATGAAAGGAGACCGCGAACGCTGTCTGGCGGCCGGTATGGATGATTACATTTCCAAACCGCTCAGGCCCAGTCAACTATTTGCAATCGTCAAAAAATGGGTCGAAAAAGGCAGCGACAAAGCCCAGCCTGACTAGCCCCCACCTCCCAAAAAACACAGCATCCGGAAACGAACGCATGAAGCAATTCCGCCTACCTCTGCCGGTGTTCCTGAGCCCCGCCCTGAAAATCAGCGTCGTTGTTTGAACCTTCGTTTCAGGTAGGTTAGGGCAAAGCCGGCTTCATCCACCCGCAGGAGAACAACCCAAAGCAAATAAACCAGCGTACCGGCAAGCACGCCGCCCCCCCCGACCAGCCACAGGGAACGCCCTGAAAAGACCGCCATCCATCCCCACAAAATACCGCCCATCAATACGCTGCCGGCAACAGCCTTCATGAAAGCATCGAGCACCCGCTCCCCCCGAATGCCATGCAGCCTTTTGCGCATCAGGAAGAGCAGCAAACCGGCTTCGAAAGCAGTCGCCGTGCTGTTTGCCAAAGCCAATCCCCCGTGCGGCATCCAGCCAATCTTCCCGAACCAGGATGCAAACAAAAAACTTAAAACAATATTCAGGCTCATCGCCCCCACCCCGACGAAAACCGGCGTCTTCGTATCATGAATAGCGTAAAACGAACGCGCCAGCACTTCCAGCACAGAATGGCCGACCAGGCCTATGGCATACCAAAGCAAAGCCCATGACACCAGTTCCGTCGAATGCGCCGTGAATTTGCCGCGCTGGAGCAGCAAAGCAACGATGGGTTTGCGCAAAACAATCAGCCCCACCGCAGCAGGAGCCGAAAGCAAAAGCACCCCCCTGAGACTGCCGGAAAGCGAGTTCCGCAAGTCATCGATTTTCCCCTTGGCATACTGGGCGGAGAGCGTTGGCATCGCTGCCGTGGCAATCGACTGGGCAATCGCAGCCTGAGGCATCAGCATCAGGGTAAAAGCATACACAATTCCCGTCACACTGCCTTCCACCAGATGAGAGGCAATATAAATATTGACCCAAAAATTAATCTGCACGACGGCAACGCCAAGCAGACGGGGTCCCATCAACCGGAATACTTCTCTCACTTCGGGGATGGCCAACCCGAGCATGCGGGAATATTTCCTCCCTTTCAGC
The DNA here is from genome assembly GCA_964457375.1 of uncultured Anaerolineales bacterium. Classification (GTDB taxonomy): domain Bacteria; phylum Chloroflexota; class Anaerolineae; order Anaerolineales; family UBA11858; genus G519. The sequence continues at coordinate 947 of CAYWFK010000028.1, read as the reverse complement.
CAAAGCAGCACCGGCAGCTGTAAAAGCAAATGTAAAGACGCACCGATGAGCACCCCCCAGGCCAGCCCGTAAATGCCCATCTTCGGAGCCAGAACAAGCGTCCCGAAAATCATCCCCAGCCTGTACATCGAAGGCGCCAGAGCGGGGAAGAGGAAAATCTGATGAGCATTCAAAATCCCCATCACCAGCCCGCTGACGCCGAAAATCACCGCCGAGGGAAGCATTAACCGCACGAGGTTAATCGTCAACGCCTCTTTGGCGGGTTCGCTGGCGAACCCGGGTGCCAGAACATAACGGACGATTTGCGGAGCAAAAATCGCAGAAAGTACACTCAGGGCAATCAAAACGATAAGGGCGATATTGAAAATCGAAGACGCCAGCTGCCATGCCTTTTCCCGTTTTTCTTTGGCAAGCAGGCCGGTGAAAATCGGGATGAAAGCAGAAGCCAACGCTCCGCCGGCGACCAGATTGAACAGCGTTTCTGCCACCCGGTTGGCAGCGTTAAATGCTTCCATGGCAGCACTGGTGCCAAAAACATCGGCTGCCAAAATCTGGTAAACAAGTCCCGCCAACTGGCTTAAAACAAAAGCCGCCATCACCACTCCGGTAGCGCGGGCAATCTGGCGATTGGCTGGCTCGGTTTTCGTCTTCACAGTTCGAAATTATATCAGAAAATCGCTGTGGTTCAACAAACCATCAACAAGAGGGGTTTGAAATGATACGGAAAAATGAAAAGGTTTTGGAGACAGAATTCCTGTGCCCTGGTCCGGTTATAGCCTTGGGAATATCGCAACACACCTATCTCGTGAGCGGATTTCAACTTGCTTGCTGGCAACCCAAAATCCCCCCGGATTATCAGGTGTTTGTAGATGAAGCGTCTTTGCGCACAACTGAATGTCTGAAAATCGCGCCGATTTCCCTAGGCGTTAGCCCCGTCTGCATGCAAG
>CAYWFK010000027.1:0-34620 GCA_964457375.1 uncultured Anaerolineales bacterium | reverse complement strand
CTTTTGTAGTATTTCCCCATCACGGGCTGAGAAGGACATCAGTTGTCGTAATATAAACCGCCCCCGGACGTCTGATTCCTCTTTCGATTACCGTCACCCGTACCCATGTGGGGCTTTGCACATGGTAGGGAACTTCCGCAGCAAACAAACGGTGCCCGCCTTTTTCGCTGCCTTTTTCGTTCGATGAAACCGCAGCCAGACGGGTACCTGCCACTTTGCCTTCTTCGGTAATCAATTCAATGGAAAGCGGCTGGTCCGAGGTTGTGCGCACCAATCCCGAAACGATAACCTTGCCCCCCTGAATCAGCTGCCTGGGTTCGGGCTGGCGAATAACAAGATTGGAAAGCAAATCACCCGGCGGGTTGATATCCGAATCCCCGGATGCCATCAAAATCAAATCTTCAGCTGCAAGCGCCTGCACTCTGCCATGAGAATCGAAAGTAGTGATCGTCAAACGGACGGTTTCCGCCACACCTGAAACCTCGAATTTTATTTTCTCATAAATTTTCACTTGTGCCGAAGGGGCTGTGTTATAACGAAACACCTTGCGATACATCAAACGCCCGTCTTCCCCATGCAATTCGACCTGAACACGCCTTCCTTCTCCCGGAGAAAGGAAAACATGCAAATCGATAGGCGACACAATTCGCGAGAGAGGTCCCGGTCTGATGATGCGGATTGCAGCAAAAGGGATTTCATCCGGAGAAGGTTGGCTTGCTTCCGGCGGGTTCGAAACCGGCTGCGTCTCTTGCGGTACCGGTGTCTGAAAAACCGGTGGTTCCGTAGGGCTTTCTTCGGGCACAGCCGTTTGGTCGGGGGTAGGGGAAGCCGCAACATCTGCCATGGTCTCCGTCGGGGGAATCAATGCCTGAGCGGTTTCGGCAATGATCGTCGGCAATTCCCCTTCCGGAATCAACGTGGGCAATTCAGCCTCTTTTTCTATCCACGTACAACCGGCGCCAGCAGCAGCAAACCACACCATTCCCAGAAAAACAACGACCAAAACCGAAAGTTTCGTTCTGCGGATAGGTGTATTTTGCATTCGGGTTGGCATTGGGAAAATCACATGACAGCAGTTTAGTTTTGGCTTTCTTCACCGTTCTCAGGTGAAGCGTATTTATCAATCAAGGCTTTCAACTCGTCGATACGAATTGGTTTTTGGATGAATGCAACAGCGCCGGCTTGCAGCGCCAGATCCTCATTTTCATAATGACTGCTTGCCGAAAGCATCACCGCGGGAATATCGGCGGTTTCCGGGTTTTCCCGAAGGTGTTGCAGCAACTCGAAACCGTCCATATCGGGAATACGCATATCGAGGAAAATCAAATCGGGTTTGGTTTCCCGCATCAGGATCAGTGCTTCCCCCCCTGTGGCAGCAACCATTGCCCGATGTCCGAAGATTTCGACAGCCTTCGTATAAATTTCCAGGGTATAGGGGTCGTCATCGACAAATAGTATCCAAGCCATAAGAACCTTCAAATAGTAAACTGGATTTCATTTTACCATGAGGCGGGGTTTTATTACGCGACTCACTGAATGGAAAAAAGACACGCTTTCCTCCGGCGAACATCATTGTACTACCGGAGGAAAGCAATCCATGCTTGTCAAAAATTACAAACCGTAAATTGCGCCATATTTCTGCGTCAAATATCGCATGTAAGGCGCAGGATCGATCTTCGAACCGGTGATACGCTGTATCAGGTCTTGAGGTTCGTACTTGCTGCCATGGCGGTGAACGTTCTCGCGCAGCCAGCTCAACAAGCCGCTAAACTCACCCTGCCGGAATTGTTCCGAAAGGTCCGGGATATCTTTGTTGATTTTCTCCCACAATTGGGCGGAAATCAGGTTGCCAAGGGCATACGTCGAGAAATACCCAAGCATTCCTCCCGACCAGTGAATATCCTGCAAAACGCCGTCACTATAACCGGTGGGAGTTACCCCAAGGTATTCTTCCATGCGGGCATTCCATGCCTCCGGCAAATCATCGACGGTTATTTTGTCTTCCATGATGGCAATTTCCAATTCGAGGCGCAGCATGATGTGCATGTTGTAGGTCGCTTCATCTGCTTCCACACGAATGAGAGACGGCTGTACCTTGTTGATTCCTTTGTAAAAGGCATCCAGGCTGACCTTTCCAAGCTGCTCGGGGAAAGTTTCTTGCAGCAAGGGGTAGAAGTAGGTCCAAAAGTCGTAAGAACGGCCCACGACGTTTTCATACATTCTGGACTGGGATTCATGGAAAGCGAGAGACGCCCCGTTTGCCAAAGGTGTACGTTCAAGGCTCAGGGCATGCCCCTGTGCATAGATTGCGTGTCCGCCTTCGTGCATGGTGCTGAACAAACCTGACGGCAGGAAGTTTTCGTCGATACGGGTGGTGATTCGCACATCGTTGATGCTGAACCCGGTTGTAAACGGATGAACCGCTTTGTCCTGACGTCCGCGCTGCCAGTCATAACCGTATTTCGTGATGACCTTCTCGCCAAACTCCCACTGCTTTTTCTCGGGGAAATGCTGGTGCATGAAAGAATCATCGATCTGGGGCCGCTCCGCTATCTTGCGGATGAGTTCGGTTTGCTGCGGCCGCAGCGCTTCGAAAATATCTTTGACATCTTTCGTTTTCATGCCCGGCTCGAACATATCCAGCAAGGGGTCATAAGGATGATCGTAAGGCGCAAAAAATTCCGCCATCTGACGGGAAAGTTCGAATACCGTTTTCAGGTGAGGTTTGAAAATATTATATTCGTTTTTCGCTTTTGCCTCTTCCCAGGCTCGTTCCGCCAGGGCGGAAACCTTGGCAACTTTCTCGATAAATTCAGGCGGAATTTTGACGGCATGATCGAAATTACGGGCAGCCACCCTGATTAAACAGGCATCGTCCGAATCGGGGTCGAGGTCACCCGCTGACTTTTTAAGATCGTCAAGCAGCTTTCCCAGTTCCGGGGAAGTCGATTTCCGATGGATGATCCCTTGCAGGGTTGCCATCTGGGTACCGCGGGCTTCAACCCCGCCGGGAGGCATGTTGACTTGTTGGTCCCATGCCATCAGTGCCGAAACAGCACGAAGATCGCTTACTTCAGCAAGTATTGCTTTGAGTTGGTTGATTTTTGTCTCCATGTGGCTCCTTTTTGTTAGTCGAATGGTAACAATGTTCTCTGGTTATCTTTGTTTGTCTTCTTGCAGGTTTCTCTGCGGATTTATACGATTTTCCAGCGCAACGCTTCTCCGGTCAATGCAGCCCGGACCTCATCGGCAATATCGCAGGCAGTGCGAACCTGTGCTTCTTCGGTTTGTGCGCCAATGTGAGGTGTGGCAATTACGCGGGTGTGCGAAACCAGGGCGGTCAACCCGGGCGGTTCTTCCTGATAAACATCCAAAGCCGCTCCGGCGACTTGCCCGCTTTCCAGTCCGGCAAGCAACGCGGTCTCATCGAGAATTCCGCCACGGGCAGTATGCACAATCCATACCCCGCGTTTCATTTGGCCGATTGCCTGACTGTCGATCATCATTTTCGTTTGTGGCGTCAACGTACTGTGAATCGTAATCACATCCGAGCGGGTAAGCAAACTATCCAAAGTCACCGGTTCTGCACCGCACCGGGCAATTTCATCTTCGGGAAGAGCGGGATCATATCCCAAAAGCGTCACCCCGAATGCGCCCGCTCGTTCGCAAACTGCGGTGCCAATTCTGCCCATGCCAATGATTCCCAGGGTTTTTCCAAACAATTCCGTACCAGTCAACGTCTTTTTCATCCAGCGCCCGGACTTCATCCCGTTATCCGCTTTCGGTATCTGCCGCAGAAGGGCAAGCATCAAAGCGAAAGTATGTTCTGCGACGGCAACCGCCGTTGCAACAGGAGCATTGACAACCGTAATATGCCGGGCTTGCGCTGCTGCCAAATCGATGGTTTCCACACCAATCCCCGCCAGCCCGATGACCCTGAGCCTGCCGGCACGCTCAATCAAATCACGGGGCATTCCGGTTCTGCCGCGGACAATGACCGCATCATAAGCAGGGATGATATCCATCAAGCTGTCAGCGTCAATCCCTGCCTGATCATCCACCGCAGCAAATCTGCGCAGAATTTCCTGACCTTTCTCATCCAGTCCGTCTGCCAGTAAAATTTTCATGGGGAATAGCTCCACATTATCAATGGTTGCGATGCTGATATTTTACCTTGTGTTGCAGGCTAATCCCGAATGAGTTTTCAGAAACGTTGTTTTCACCGAAAACAGGCGCACTAACAAAGCTACATTGAAAACATGGATGTTGACACTTTGGATACTTTTTAACACCCGTTACGGTTCACTTGGAAGTTCCCGGCAACCTCAGGCTGCACGGGATGTATAATAATCTTTCGTAACGAAACTACCGAACAGGATTGGTCAAACCGATGAAACTTCGCCTAAGTCCGCGCATGCTCAAAGCCGAACCGCTTCGCCGCTGCAAGCTGAACGAATGCCGTGCCGCTTGCTGCCTGCACGGTGTATGGGTCGACCGTTCCGAAATCCGGGATATTCTCGACCACCATACCTTGATCGAACCCTTCATGCCCGAGGGTTTTCATAACCGCCAGGACTGGTTCGACAACCGTCAGGAAAAAGACCCGCATTCCCTGAGCGGGATTGTCGGGCATACCACCGTAGTTTCCAATCCTGAGCATTATGGCGGAACAGCCTGCGTATTCCTGCGCCCGGATTTCAAATGTGCTTTGCAAGTGGCGGGAGAAAAAGCAGGTTATCACCCCTGGCGCTTCAAACCGTTTTACTGCATTCTTCATCCGCTGGATTTCGATGCACAGGGGCAGATTACTCTTGACGAAACCGAAGCCATGCTCGACGAACCCGGAAGCTGCGTAAGAAGATCCGACAAAACCACACCGCTTACCGATGTGTTCGAGGAAGAGCTTGCCTACCTGCTCGGCAAGAATTACCGCAATCACCTGCCGAAAAAAGAGGGCTGATTCGCGCTCAGTTCCGGCAAACACACATCGTTTCGGTCAGCCTTCACTTTTTTCCCCGGAAGCTCATCACAACTGAAAATGCAGATCCGAGGTATCTCCCCACCTGCCAAAGGAAACATAGTAAAGCACGGCATCCAGCAGGTTCCCCATCAGGTTCCCCACACGGATCATGCGTAAGGCAATATGAATGGCTTCCGCTTTTTCCTGCCCATAAGTATCGATCAGTTTTTGCACAACCACAGGGTCCGGGTGAGCATTGGATTCCGCCCAATGCTGCGCGTACACCAGCGCAGGATATTCGGATTCCGGGGTATCTTCCGGAATTTGTCCGTCGAGAATTGCTTTCAACTCTCCGCTGCCCACACCTGCACTCAGGGCTTCCTTTGCATGAAAATAACTGCAATAGCGGCAGCCATTCACCTGGGTAACCACCATCATCAACCGTTCGCGAAAAGACGGAGAAAGCAGCTCCCGCATCGTTTTGCGGATCATTGCCCGCCTTGCCAGCAGAAAGCGCACATCATCCATCAATTCGCCAATACTATGATAAGTTCTTCTTGGAAATGGTTTCATAATTCCTTTCACTATTTTCTTACCGCTTCCCGGACGGTATATTACTCATAACGGAGCGCTTCGACCGGCTCCAGCTTTGCCGCTCTGTTGGCGGGATACAAGCCAAAGAACAATCCAACAGCAGTGGAGAAAATCGTCGCCAGCAAAACCGCATTCAGCCCGACCACGGGGTTGATCGATGCATTGCTTGCCGTGGCAATCTTCCCGACAGCAAAAGCAATCAACCACCCCAGCCCGATACCAATGATACCCCCGGACAGGCTGAGCATGGAAGATTCAACCAAAAATTGAACCAGGATATCCATTTTACGCGCGCCCATTGCCTTGCGCAAGCCGATTTCACGCGTACGCTCGACAACAGAAACCAGCATGATATTCATGATGCCAATCCCGCCGACAAGCAGAGAAATGGCAGCCACACCGCCAAGGAAAATGGTGAGTATGTTGGTAATCGAAGAAGCCACATCGAGAAAGTCCTGCTGGCTGAAAACCGTAAAATCATCCTCGCCAATCCCGGAATGATGCCGGTAACGCAAAATCTGAGAGATTTCTTCACTCGCCTGAGGTACAGATTTGGCATTGATTGCCTGAACATAAACAATGTCAACCCGGTCACGCGAAGAACGGTGCAGCAAACGGGCTTGCGCAGTCGTCAAAGGCACGATGATTTGGTTGTCCTCACTGCCAAAAGACGATCCGCCCTTTTCGTTGAGCAGTCCGATCACGCGGAAGGGCTGTCCCTCGATACGTACCGTTTCACCGGTAACCCCTTCCTTGCGGCCGAAAAGAGCATCGGCAACCTCCGTGCCCAAAATAACAACCGCCGATCTTCCCAAAATATGGTTTTCGTTGATGAACTCCCCCTCCGAAACATGGCTGTTGCGCACGGTTTCATAATCCGGCGTTGTTCCGATAACCGTGGTAACTTTGCTCTCGCCGGCATAAGTGATTTCCACATTGCCGCGCAAAGCCGGGGCAACGCCTTCTACGGATGGCGCCAAAAACGGGTCGGCAATGGCTTCGGCATCTCCCAAAGTCAATGGCTGCGGGTTTCGGACATCTTCATTACCGCCGCGAAACACGAACAACAGGTTCGTTCCGATACCCTGGATTTCGCCGGTAATCGAATTTTGTGCGCCGGCGCCAATTGCGAGCATCGCAATCACCGCGGCAACACCGATGACAATGCCCAAAATGGTCAGCCCGGAACGAAGTTTGTTCGAAACGAGGCTTTCAAGCGCTTCGATAAATGATTGCAACCAGTTCATGTCAGGATTCCTTTATTTTTCCGTCACGGATGTGAACAACTCTTTCAGCCAGCGCACTGATTTCCGGATCATGGGTAACGATGATCAAGGTCGTGCCAAAATCCTTGTTCAATCCCAATAGCAAGTCCATGATTTCTTCCCCGGATTGCGAGTCAAGGTTGCCTGTCGGCTCATCCGCCATGACAATCGCCGGGTTGGTTACCAAAGCACGGGCGATAGCCACACGCTGCTGCTGCCCGCCGGAAAGTTCGTTCGGACGGTGGTAAATACGATCCCCCAAACCCACTGCCTTCAGGGCTTTTTCGGCACGCTGACGCCGGTTTTTCTTGTCTTTGGCATAACGCAAAGGCAATTCGACATTTGCCAGCGCCGTGGCTCTTGGGAGCAGATTGAAGCTCTGAAATACGAAACCCACTTTGCGATTCCGGATTTCAGCAAGCTGATCATCCGAAAGCGTCGCAACGCTTTCCCCGTCCAGATAATACTCACCCGCTGTCGGCCTGTCCAGACACCCAAGAATGTTCATCAAGGTGGATTTCCCGGAACCGGAAGGTCCCATGATTGCAATCACCTCGCCGCGTTCGATTTTGATGGATAACCCACGCAAGGCATGCACCTCAACTTCACCCATCACATATACTTTTGTCAGGTCACGTGCATCTACGACCCAATCACTCATCACAGCCTCCTTGATTTAGGGTCTGTTACTGTTGCTGCCGGGGTGGCTGATTTTTTTCTTGGTAAACATACTCGGCGGGTTGAGGATGATTTTGTCGCCGGCTTTCAATTTCCCGTCGACCACCTGGCTCTCGGTATCCGATGAGGCTCCGAGAGTAATCCCGACTTTATCGATTTTGCCATTCTCCCGCAAAACATACACGACACGCTCCCCGTCGACCACACGCACAGCCCGGTTGGGCACGAGCAAAACATCGTCCAGCTGGCTGACGACGATATTGACTGCCGAAGTCATCCCCGGCTTCACATCTTCATCCGCATCCAGCAATTCGAGAGTCACATCGAAATTGACCACACCCTGAACCTCATTGCCAACCTGGCTTACCTCGATAACCTTGCCATGGTATTCTTTTGCCAGAATAGCATCGAAAGTAAGCACGACTTCCTGTCCGGTCTTGATTTGGTTGATATCGATTTCCGAAACACTGACATCGACCAGCAGCCGGGAAAGGTCATCGATACGGAACGCAAAAGCGCCCATTTTCACCTGATCCCCCGGCATGCTTTCGACCATCGTCACCACGCCATCGAAAGGAGCAATGATCAACGCCTGATTGACGGTTGCCTGGGCAGCTGCAACGCGTGCACGTGCAGCAGCGAGGTCATCCGGGTCAGGTCCATCCTTGACGCGCGCATAAGTGCGCCGGGCATCTTCAAGCTGTGCTTTCAGCAAGGCGACTTTTGCCGGGTCAGGCCCGTCTTTGATGCGCTCGTAATCGCGTTTGGCTTCTTCCAGCCTGGCTTTGGCTGTTGCCAAATCAGCCTTGGCAACGGCAATATCCGTATCCGAACCGGTACCGACCATGCTGTTGTACGTCCGCACGGCAAAATCATACTGCTGCTGGGCTGCTGCCAGCTTGCTTTGCAAATTTGCACGGGTCAGGTTGTTTTCCGGTTTGTTGGCATAAGGGGCATAGGCTTCCTGAGCGCGTTCGAGCGCGTCTCTTGCCAGCACCACTTTTGCCTCGGCAGCGTCGATATCCGCCTGACTGGCTTCAGACTGCACATTACGCAAACGCGTTTCATAGAATTCCACAGACTTCTCAGCATCGGCAATCGCCTTGAGCGCCTGCGCCTGCTGCAAATTCGAATTCAAGTAATCGTCCAGTGCCTGCTGAGCATTTTCGACAGCCTGTTCAGCCTGCGCCCGCTGTAAGTTCGAGTTGAGCAAGTCATCCAGCGCCTTTTGGGCACTGACCAAATCCGCCTGAGCCAAAATGACATTTTGCGGCAGGGAAGTCATAGCTAACGAAGCCAGAACATCGCCTTTTTTCACTTTATCTCCGATGCGAAAATTGACTTTCTCCACCGTTCCGGATGTCTGCCAGCCAAGCCGTGCACTCTGATTCGAGCGCACGATGCCGGTAGCACCGGTTGTTGAAACCAGGGTGCCTGTCTTCGCCTCCTGCGTTTGCAGTTCTGCAATCAGCTTCTCCTGGCTTTTCGCATTTTGCAGCCTGCCGACTACAAAAACCGCACCAGCAAGAACGACTAGGATACCAATGATGATCGCTGCTTTTTTCATAGGTTGTTACTCCGGAAATGATTATGGTTAAACATGATTGTTTACAATTGGTAGTCTGTTTACGGATGAATCGGAGGACGTCCGCTCATCGGTCTGGGCTTAAAGATCATGGTCGCAGGCGGGTTGAGCACTATCAAGTCCCCTTCCCGGATATCACCTTCAAGCAATTCGCTCGCAGTATTGGATGACGCGCCCAGTTTGACAACAGTTTTGACAAGATTGCCGTCCGGGCGGAGCAGATAAACAATTGTATCTTTGCCTGAAATGCGCACAGCACGATTGGGAATCAGCAGAACGTCATCCAGTGTTTTGGTGAAAATCTCGACATTGGCTGTCATCCCGGGTTTGACATCCTCATCCGGGTCGATCAGCTCAACAGTAACCTTATACGTAACAGTTCTGCCCTGCCGGTCACCGACCATAGCAACATCGGTAACCCTGCCATGGTACTCTTTGGCAAAGACCGCATCGAACGTCAACAAGGCATCCTGCCCGGGTTGTATCTTGTTGATATCCATCTCCGAAATCTGCATATCCACCTGCAAGCCGGAAAGATCATCGATACGAAACGCCGGCGTACCCGGCTCTACCCGGTCATTGGGGTGAATGAAAATTTCAGTAATCGTGCCGTCGAAAGGAGAAGTGATCTTTGCCATTTCAAGGGTGGATTGAGCGGCAGCAATTCGGGCTTGCGCCGCGGCAATATCTTCCTGCGGCGCACCGTTTTTTACCCTTGCGTATTCCCTGCGGGCGTCAGCCAGTTTTGCTTCAAGCAAGGCAATCTCCGCCTTGTCCGGCCCGCTGACCACCCGCTGATAGGCTCGTTTGGCATCCGCCAGGCGGGATTGGGCTGTTTGCAACGCTGCCTGTGCCACAGCAATATCCGTCTGGTCGGCAGGCTTCAGCAAGTTTTCATAACGCGTTTTCGATTTCTCATACGCCAATTGCACTTGCGGATAGCTTCTTTCGAGATTATTGAGTATTTTCTTGTACATGGTTTTGCTTTCCCATGGCTTGTATGCCTTTGGGTTACGGTTGAGCTTGCTGCGCACATGCTCGATATTTTCCAGAAAATCATCCCGCCGCTTTTTCGCCAGCAGCATATTGGCACGCGCCTGATCGATGACAAATTGCGATGGCTTGGTAGTCAGGATTGTCAAATTGGTCTCGGCATCCCTGACTTCCTTTTCAGCAGCAGCCAGATTGGCTTGTGCCTTTGCAATCTCCTCGGCGTTATCATTCGCATCTTCCAAAGCCTGCTCGGCATCCACAACTGCCTGATAGGCTTTTGCCGCAGCTGTCGAGGATTGCTGCAAATCTTCCAGCGCGCGTTTGGCGCCGACAAGGTTGACCTCGGCGAGAATGATCTGCGGCGGAAGGGAATTTTCATCGAGATTGGCTAACACCGAACCTTTCTCGACAAACTGATTGACTTTTACAGAAACCGCATCGATCACACCGGAAGTTTGGCAGCGGACGACCCCGCTTTGAGACGAACGCAAATTACCGGTTGCATGCACACTTGCTGTCAGGCTGCCCCGTTCCGCCTTTACGGTTTGATAAATTGCCAGATTTTTCATCAAACCGCCCTGTGACCATCCCCGGATGGTCAAAAAGCAGGCAATGACGACTCCTAACACAACAATAACGGTAATACTTTTCTTCTTGCGGATGAATGCTTTGAATTTTTCGGGAATTGCCATAACGTGGTTGAACTCTCCTGACAAGCAATTACTGGGCTAATCGTCGATCAGCGGCGACAAATTCCAGGTTTGGCCCGTGCCAAATCGTGTAACGATGGCAGTACCAATTCCCAGACAAATCACAAAGAAACCGATGACGGTACCAAAATAAGGAACTTTCGTCAAAGGGAACAAGATAACAATGCCCAGAAGGAACGCCAGCAAAGGAGATTGATTGCTCCATCCGGCGCGTTTGAACAATTCGGAACCAATCGTAAACGCTATCGCCGTAATGCCGGTGAAACCGCTGAGGAAGAGAAGAAATCCAAGCAGGATGATTATCGGAAATGTGCTCATGGTAAGAGCAGCGCTGATACCAATAGCAATAACCAACAACGCCGAAACCAGACCAAGGAAAAACAGCCGCAGCAAATGGAGCGGTGGTACAAGCAACGCCGTTTTCATTTTACTGATAGGCTTCGGAATGAGAAAGAGAGTCAATACCCCAATCAGATACAAAGTGAAAAGAGTATTGATTCCGGCCAATGCAGGTGGAAGATCCGGCTGCAAAGCATGATAAGGCCGGTGCTCGAATCCCTTGTGAAAGACGCCAAAAACATCCCAGGCAAACCAACCCATCCAGGAAGATAAGATCAGGATTGCCAGAGAAAGAATAACCAGCAACAAAATCAACAACCGCCACGATTTCATAAGCTATCTCCTTTCGGGCGAAAAACCATATGATGTCCTGCCATGATTAGTACGCAAATAATGCAAAATAGTTTCGTTCCCCCTACTCAGACGAAAAAAGAAACACGAAAGTTACAACAAAAGGTTGCCCCCTGCCGAAGTTCGTTCTTCATCTTCAGGAAAGCTGACGGGGAAAAATCTGGTCGAGCGCCAGAAATGCACTCGCGGAAAGCAAAACCAGCCCCATGGCAGGCAATGCGCCGCTTGCCGCCGAAAGCGAAGACTGGTAAGTCAGCAATTTCTGAAAACCGGAGGTAAGCAATGTCCACGAATCGGTCATAAAATACTGGCTGGAATCAAGCAGCCACTGAATACCATTTTCCGGTAAAACGATTTGCTTAAGATAGCTGGTTACCGCAGGCAGCACAAGCCAGAAACCGCTCATTGCAAAAAAAGCGCTGATGAACGCACGGCTGCGGAAGCGTCTTCTTCTGCGTTCCCGCACCTTTTCGCAAATCCGCATCGGCAAGCATTTCGGATGCGGCGGTGAAGGAAGCCGGGAAAGATACTCTTCAAGATCATTCATCGTCAAAATTCCTCCGAACTATTGGGGGTTACTGCTGCACCCGGCAAAGTATCTTCCAGGGTGCTTTTCAAAAGCCGTTTGGCTCTGCGCAGGTGTGTCCGCACCGTGTTGACAGGAAGGCCCAGGGCTTTCGCAATTTGCTGGTACTTCATCCCGGCATCATATTTGAGCGCAATCACAGCACGATAAGCCGGGGGAAGTTCGGCAACAGCTTTCGCCAGACATTGCAACAATTCTTTTTGTTCCAGTTTCTCTTCCGGGCAGGGGTTCTTGTCCGGAAGAACCTCTTCCAGAGCATCGAACCCGCCAAAATCAAGTCTGCGTGACTTTCTCCATTGATCGCGAAAGATGTTCGCAGCAATGGTTACCAAATACGGAAAAAAGGGTTTTTCGGTGTTGTAACGCGGCAAAGCCTGCCAAATACGAAAGAAGGTTTCCTGCATGATCGCTTCTGTTTCCGAAGCATCACCAGTCATACGATTCACAACCCGAAAAAGGCGGGGCGTAAACAGCATAACCAATTGTTCGAAAGCTCGGTCATCCCCCTGACGGGCTTTCTCGATGATTTCCTGTTCCGAACGTGCGTGCGCGGGATGCTTCATCTTCTCCTCATAGTACGAATATCCATAAAAATAGTTTCATTTGTTAGGGAGAATCATTTTGATTCTAATGTATAATTTGTAAACAGGGGTTTTTTTGATAATGTCGATGATACATCGTGACATCCGTGGTAAAAAGATATGACATAAGCAACTTAAAGAAAAACCGGTTTATCGTTATCATCACGAATGATTGAAAAGGCATCTAGTCAGGAGGTATTGTGTATGCAAGCAATCCCTAGCGAATTTTTAGCACTCGATCGTAAATCCAGAGCGAAGCGACCGTTCATTGATATCGAACTGCGAATGCCTGAAGAGCGGGTTTGCGATTTCAACGACGTCGTTCTACCGCTGGATGAAGAGCAAGCGAAGATTCTTGCTTCCCGTTGCATCCATTGCCCCGACCCCGCTGCGTGTGTAGTAGCCTGCCCCACAACCAATGATATTCCATCTGCAATGTGGCTAATCGAGCAAGGAGAATTCCTGGAAGCCGCAAAACTCTATCGGCAAACCAGTTCCCTTCCTGCGATTTGCGGCAGGGTATGCCCGCATGAACAATTATGCCAGGGCTCCTGCGTTCTCAATAAATCGGAAGAACCGGTGTTGACTGGTATTCTGGAAGCCTTTGCAGTCGATTACGAACGAAAAATGGGGCTGACCCGCATTCCCGTCGGAGAACCGAGCGGAAAACGCGTGGCAATCGTCGGAGCAGGGCCCGCAGGCTTGGCTTGTGCTGAACAACTTGTTCAAAAAGGCCATGCCGTAAAGATTTTCGATGCCAAACCGGAAGCAGGCGGATTGCTTACTTACGGAATCCCGAATTTCAAACTACCGAAAGAAGTGGTTTTCGCCCGAATTTGCGACTTGCGAAAAGCCGGCGTTGCCTTCGAATTCAACGTCTATATTGGCAAAGATAAAACCATCGACGACCTTTTTGCCGAAGGCTTCGATGCGGTGTTCGTTGGTGTAGGCACAGGCGTCGACGCCAAAATGGACATCGAAGGCGAAGATCTCCCCGGTGTTTTCGAAGGCACGGAATTCCTGATTCGTGCCAACGTCGATCCCGCCATTCTTCCCGAAGGCATGACAGAACCGCTGGAAATCGGAGATAAAGTCGTCGTGATTGGCGGTGGTGATACCGCTTCCGACTGTCTGCGCTCGGCATTGCGCCTTGGTGCAGCAAACGTAACCTGCCTTTACCGGCGTACCGAGAAAGAAATGCCCGGCGGTGCCAAAGACAGAAAGATGGCGAAAGAAGAAGGCGCAAAATATATGTTCCTCACACAGCCGGTGCGCTTCATCGCCGGCGAGAACGGGCGGCTGCAAGGTGTGGAATGCGTCAAAATGGAACTTGGCGAACCGGATGCTTCCGGCAGACGGCGCCCCATTCCCATCGAAGGCTCGAATTTCATCGTCGAAGCCGATACGGCAATCAAGGCATTGGGCTATTGGCCTGATCCCACAATCGGAAAAACAACACCGGACCTCGAAACCCACAAATGGGGGCTGATCGTTACCGACAAAGAAACCGGCGCCACCACGAAACCCGGCGTTTATGCCGGCGGTGATGCCGTGACCGGGCCGGACCTCGTGGTTACCGCAATGGTAGCAGGCAGAAAATCAGCGGCAGCCATCGACAAATACTTGCAGGGAGACAAATAATTTTCTGCCGACAAAGCTGATTATCCCGGGCGGTCTCTCTCGGTTGGACGTCCGCCCGCAGGTATTTTAATTGGAAAAGCGGTATAATTAAAAGGGCGTGCGCTACCTGGCGAACACCCTTTTTTGCATGTCAGCACACCGGATCAAAACGACAAACACCGTTGGTTTAAGGTTGCTATGCCAGCGGTACCGGTCAGGATTCAATCAATCGGGAAAACTGATTCAAGGGATAGAAAGCATTTATGGATATTGGAACTGTACAATCTGTTGATATAGATGAACAAATGCGGACGGCGTATCTCGATTATGCAATGAGCGTTATCGTTGCCCGTGCGCTCCCGGATGCGCGCGACGGCCTCAAACCCGTACACCGCCGCATCCTTTACGCCATGCACGATATGGGCATGCGCTCCACAGCCCCTTACAAAAAATCGGCAAGGATCGTCGGAGAAGTTCTGGGAAAATACCACCCCCACGGCGACCAGGCTGTTTACGATGCAATGGCACGTATGGCGCAGGATTTTTCCATGCGTTACCCCCTCATCGACGGGCAGGGAAACTTTGGCTCGATAGACGGCGACTCTCCGGCAGCAATGCGTTATACCGAAGCCCGCATGGGCAAGATGGCCGAAGAAATGCTCACGGATATCGAAAAAGACACCATCGACTTCATCGACAATTTCGATGGCTCATTACAGGAACCGGCCGTCCTGCCTGCACGGCTGCCAAACCTGCTGCTCAATGGCTCATCCGGCATTGCGGTCGGGATGGCAACCAATATCCCCCCCCACAACCTGCGCGAACTGGTCGACGCGCTGGTTTACATGATCAACCATTATGACAACCTGGACGATATCACCGCAGAAGACCTCCTGAAAATCATTCCGGGGCCCGACTTCCCAACCGGCGGTATCATCGTCGGCAGCGAAGGCATCCGCTCGGCATACAGCACCGGCAGAGGCAGGATTATTTTACGCGGTCTGGCACACATCGAGGAAATGAAAGGGGGACGATACCGGATTGTCATCACCGAGATCCCCTTCCAGCTCAACAAGAGCAACCTGCTCGAACGGATTGCCGACCTGGCACGCAGCGGAAAAATCGGCGCAATCAGCGATTTGCGCGATGAATCGGACCGCAGAGGGATGAGCATCATCATCGAACTCAAACGCAGCGCCCAGCCCCGCAAGGTGCTCAACCAACTTTACAAATACACGCCGCTCCAATCGACATTCGGTGTGCAGCTGCTTGCCCTTGTCAACGGGGAACCGCGCCTGCTTTCACTCAAACGCGCCCTGCATATCTACATCGAGCACAGGCTGGATGTCATCGTGCGGCGGACGAAATTCGAACTGAAGAAAGCCAAAGCCCGTGACCACATTCTCCAGGGCTTGCTGATTGCGCTGGCAAATCTGGACGAAGTCATCAAAACCATTCGCCAATCGCCTGACGTGGATACTGCAAAATCACGCCTGATTGAACGCTTCAACCTCACCGCCATTCAGGCACAGGCAATTCTGGATATGCAGCTACGCCGGCTGGCTGCTCTGGAAAGGCAGAAAATCGAAGACGAGCACAAAGAGCTGGTCAAACGAATTGCCTTTCTGGAAGATTTGCTGGTAAGCCCCGGAAAACAGCTTGATTTAATCAAGGAAGACCTGGAAGATGTTGCCAACAAGTACAGCGACGAAAGACGAACCCGCATTGCCCCCGATGTCAGCGGCGACCTGAGCGACGAAGACCTTGTCGAAGACGAAGCGGTTCTAATCAGCATCACCGAACGCGGCTATGTCAAGCGGGTCTCGGCGGCAACCTACCGCTCACAACGCCGCGGAGGCAGGGGCGTCGTCGGGCACACCACCAAAGACGAAGACGAAGTGCTCATGCTGATTCCGGCACGTACCCTGCAAACAATTTTGTTCTTCTCCGACAAAGGGAAAGTCTACTCGGAAAAATGTTATCAAATTCCCGATGCCCGCAGAACAGGGCGGGGCATTCCTATGGTCAACATTCTCGCACTCGAACCCGAAGAAACCATCACCGCTGCGGTTCCCGTCCCGGACTTCAAGGCAGCGCAATATTGCACGATGGCAACCCGCAAGGGGCGCATCAAACGAGTACCGCTTTCGAACTTCGAAGCCGTGCGCACCTCCGGGTTGATTGCCATTCGGCTGGCGGACGATGATGCGCTTGGCTGGGTACGCCTGACCAACGGCGACAACGAAATCATGCTCGTCACGGAACAGGGGCAGGCACTCCGTTACCACGAACGCGACGTACGCTCCATGGGCAGACAAGCCGCAGGAACGATTGCAATTCGTCTGCGCAAGGGAGACAAAATCGTCGGTATGGAAATCGTCGAACCGGGCGGAGATTTACTCGTCGTTACTACCAAAGGGTATGGCAAACGCACTTCGCTGGAAGCTTACCGCGCAAGCAGACGCGCCCGGATGGGCTTGAGCACAATCAACAAAAAGGCACTCCCGATCATCGGGAAGATTGCCCTGGCACGCATCATCCAGCCCAAAGGCGATTTGATTACCCTGATTTCGTCAAACGGCATTGTCTTGCGGATGAAAGCCGAAGGGGTCAAACGCACCGGCAGAGTTACCCGCGGAGTACGGGTGATGAACTTGCAGGAAGGGGATACAGTCGCCGCACTTGCCCGCATTGCTGCGGCAGATTTGCAAAGTGTCGGTGCAACCGAATAAACCTCGAATTATCAGCAACAAGAGGCGCCGTCCGGCGCCTCTTGTTTTTTTATATAGACATAGCTGCACGGATTCCCTCCGGCAGCGTATCTATCGACATCGAACAGAAACAGAAAAGTACCCGTCCCAAAAACGCGGACAAGAGCGGGAGAACCCCCGAATACCTGCCCCCACAATAGATTGGATTAACCTGGAAAAACCGTTACCGAACAAACGCCATTACGCAAAAGGCAAGGCGATTTTCCCCGTCACCAGCAGGCAAAAAGCACTAACCAGACAAGTCGTCATCAGAAGCATCACAGCAATGATAAAGCGTTGTGCGGGTGTCATTCCCAGAATGATATCCTGATACGTCTGCGTGCCGCTCACTGCCGGTTCGTTTTCATCGATAGCCAGTTCGGATGCCTGTTCTCTTAAATCGTCAATCATCGAAAACCTTCCTAATCACGTAATCTCGTCTGTTACGAATCATTTCAGAAATTGTATGCACACTCTGCTGCAAATAGTGTAGTTCATTTTTCGGACATGTCAACTGCACGGATGCGGATTTCACCGGCATACACGGATTTTTGCCTTCCGTCCGGCATAGCAAGACGAAGCGCCCCGTCCGGATTCAACCCGAGAATTTTCCCGTCGGACACCCGCGGCTCACCGTCGCTTCGCTCCTGAACAATCTGCACTTGCTGATTAAGATACGCCAGGTTACGCTGCCAGGCATCGATGAACGCAGGCTGATTCAGGCGTTTACGCCAAACAACAATTTCCTGCAAAATGTCCGTCAGCAGCCGCAAACGGTTAACCGGATGGCTGCTGTATTCCTCCAGCGCCGCAGCAGGATAATTCAGCGGGATACCCCGCGGAACAGCAGCCGCGGTAATGTTGATCCCGATTCCCAGCAGAACCGCTTTCGGCACATCCCCGTTCCAGATTGTTTCGGCAAGCACCCCGCCAACCTTGCGATTCCCAATCAGCACATCATTCGGCCACTTGATTTCCGCAGGCAAATGAAGGGTTTGCCGTATGGCGGTGCAAGCTGCCAGCGCCCCCAGCCCCGTCATTCTGGTAATCATGCGGTTTTTCTCTCCGCTTTCTTCCAAACCGCTTTTGAGAATCAGCGTGAAAGCCAATGCGGAATCCGGCGGAGTAAACCATCTCCGCCCCTGCCTGCCCCTGCCTGCCGTTTGCTCATTTGCCACAAGCAGCGAAAGGTCCGGTACACCGTCTTCGATCCATTGAATAGCGCGGTCATTGGTCGAAGAAATCGTTTCGAAATATTGCACCCGCCCGAGGGGGAGCTTTGCAACACTTTGTTCCAGTTCCTGTTGATTCATGGCATTATTCTACCCCAGAAAATGCCCCGGAGTGCCGATGATGCGAAAAAAACATCCGCAAAAAAACCGGCCGGCGGGTTTCGGCAACCTGGCTGCTTGACTTCTCTTCGGCATCCGGTATAATTTTCTCATCGAAAAAACTGCGCAGAGACAAGTAATCGTGATACCTTCGAGAGAGCTGCCGGACGGTGCAAGGCAGCAGGTTCAGCGGTGAAATCCACTCTGCCGGCTTGAAGCCAGTTGCTCCCGCAGGAATATGCAAACGACACACCGGTACGCATATTGTAAAGGAGCCGGGAAACGCCCGTTAGCGCGTCCTAATGAGACTGCGATCCTTGGCTTGCCAGTCAATCGCAGTGAATGCAGGTGGCACCACGAGCCCCCCTCGTCCTGCTGGAGAGGGGGGCTGTTTCTTAATCTACCCGGAGGTGTGTACATGCTCGATATCAATCTACTTCGTGAAAACCCGGATTTGGTGCGGAACGCTTTGAAAAAGCGTCAGATGGATTTCACATCACTCGATAAAATACTCGGTCTGGACAAGGAAAGACGCCAGATCATTCAAAAAGCAGAAACGCTCAAGGCGGAACGCAACCGCGTTTCCAAAGAAATCGGAAAAATGAAAGACAAAGACTCCCGGCAAGCGAAAATCGAAGAAATGCGTGCCGTCGGAGAAAAAATCAGCAAACTGGATGACGAACTGCGCACCGTGGAAGCTGACCTCAACCGTCTGATGGCAACCATTCCGAATATCCCCGACGAACGCGTTCCCGTTGGCATCGACGAAAGCGAAAATGTCGTTCTCAAAACCATCGGCGATTTGCCGCAATTCGATTTTCAACCCCAGCCACATTGGGACCTCGGGCCCAAACTCGGAATCATCGACTTCGAACGCGGGGTAAAAATCACCGGCTCCAGATTCTATATTCTTTCCGGTGCCGGCGCACGTTTGCAGCGCGCTTTGATTGCCTGGATGCTCGACCTGCACATCCGGCAAGGGTATACCGAGCAATACACACCGTTCATGGTACGCACGGATACGGTTTTCGGCGCCGGGCAGCTGCCCAAGTTCGCCGGCAATCTCTACAAAGACCATGAGGAAGACCTGTATTTCGTACCCACCGCCGAAGTTCCCCTGACGGGGATGCACATGAATGAAATCCTTCCGGTGGAAACCTTGCCAAGGTTCTACACGGCGTATACCCCCTGCTTCAGGCGGGAAAAAATGAGCGCCGGACGGGATGTGCGCGGCATCAAGCGCGGGCACCAGTTCGACAAGGTGGAAATGTATATCTACTGCAAACCGGAAGATTCCGAAGGCGCTTTTCGCAAGATGGTAGCCGATGCCGAAGCAGTTTGTGAAGGGCTCGGGCTGCCTTACCGCGTCAAAGAACTGTGTACGGGCGATTTGGGGTTCAACGCAGCGATGACCTACGATATCGAAGTTTGGGCGGCAGGCAGTGGCGAATGGCTGGAAGTCTCTTCCGTCTCCATGGTCAACGATTTTCAGGGACGCCGGGCAAACATCCGCTACAGACCGGCATCCGGCGGAAAACCGCGTTATGTCCACACCCTCAACGGTTCCGGGCTTGGGCTGCCGCGCACCCTGATTGCCGTACTCGAAAACAACCAACAGGCAGACGGCTCCGTGGTCATTCCCGAGGTACTGCGCCCCTGGATGGGCGGTATTGACATCATCCATCCCGGCAACTAAGCGAACTTCACCGGATACCTGCCATGCCTCTATGGGTCGAAAGTTTCATCGTCGGTTTAACTGCGGTCATCATGCTGACAGGGCTGCTTGGCTTGATTATTCCCATCTTCCCCGGCAACGTCGTCATCTGGCTGGCAGCCCTTATCTTCGGGCTGGTTACCGGTTTCGATACTCTCGGCTGGTGGATGTTCGCCCTGATTACGTTGCTGATGCTCATCGCAACCACAATCGACAACGTGCTCATGGGAGCAAAGGCACATGCCAACGGGGCAACATGGATTGCAATTGTGCTGGCAATGCTCGGGGGCATTGCCGGCTCCTTTTTGTTTCCCCCGCTTGGCGGATTGATTGCCTCGCCCCTGATTTTATTCGGCATGGAGTATTGGCGCAACAAGGATGCGAAACAGACTTTCCGCATCATCAAAGGAATGATTTTTGGCTGGGGGATGGCTTTTCTGGCAAGATTTAGTCTTGGGGTTGTGATGATTGCTCTGTGGATAATTTGGGCATTCTCTTGATAGAAGCAACCACCCCGTCCCGATTAAACAAAAAACGGCGGCGTTCCGCCGTTTTTATTTTCGAAAACCAGTCGGACTGATACCGTCCGTAGCGTTTCCTGCAATTACATTGTTGCCGGTGCCCGTTCTTTGGCAGCGTCTTCCACATTTTTTCTGAAAGACAAGCCTTCCTTTTCCGGCAAATCCGGTTCACAGCAATTGCCTGTCAGAACAGCCGAAAAACAGAAACAACAAAAAGCGGCTGTTTATTTTTCCGGCGGTGGTACGGGCAAATCTTCTTTGGAAGTATCCACCCACTTGTCCCCTTCGTCGATCAACATCACCGGGATATCATCGCGGATGGGGTACTTTCTGCCGCAATCCTGGCAGATAAGCCATGCTTCTTTGTAGTATTCCAGCAGCCCTTCTTTTTCCCGCACACAGGCAGGGCAACGCAGAATATCCAGTAAATCTTGGCTGACCATAGTATCACCTCATCAAGTTTCTTCACCTGAATATCAACGGCATGGAATGCGCCATGCATCCAGTTCCAGGTGCTTTTTCAAAAAGTCGAAATTCTTTGCATTTGCCTGGGGGCAGAATTCATCGACATACAGTGTATATTCTACCCCAAATACCGCTTTCCCGCTTCGAATGAACACATCGTAAGCATCACATTCATTATACTGGAAACACTCTTCATTAAGCGCCCAATCGAAATCATCGACCAAATCGGGAATTTGCAAGATATCGTTCTTCAACCCGACAGAAAGCCCGCGCTGGTGAGCCTGAAAAGCCAGCCAGCGATTGTAAGTCAGCTGGTCCTGCGCCGAAAGTAAAAAGCCGGTATCGTTCTCGAAGCCATCCACATTGTCCGGCTCGACTCCATCACAGTTTTTCGCTACCGCCAGGTCCAGGCGCGCTCCCATGAGTTTGCCGAGAACATCCAGGCGGCGGATATCAAGCCATTTTTCCCCTTCCCAGCCTTCCATCTCTTTACCGACCACATCAGCCGGAAAATCTTCCGCATCCGGGCGCCAGTCTTCCAGGCTACCCGCACTGAAATAACAAATCACGATATGCCCGCCGGCATGCAAAGCATCGATTGTCTCTTGCGGCGTTTCGAACAAATCGACATCGAACATGCTGACATCCAGCGAAGGATCGATTTCCCCGGTGAGCTGCCATTGCCAGCTTGTACCGGGAGGCGGCTGCCACCATGCACTTTGGGATGTATAGGTAGCGGTGAGTGCCGCAGGGGGAATCCGCCCTGCATTGGCGATACCGCTGGCGGAATCGAACGCCCGGCTGCAACCCGAGCAAATGAGCACTCCCAAAACCGCAATCAGAATGACAAAACGAAACAACGAAGCCGGTTCACAGATGTTTTTCATAGCAGCTTTCTTCGATGTACGATGGTTGATTCGGACGGGCGTATACCCGCAGCAAGTATCGGTTAATCGTCGCCTTTATGCCGTTTGATGTCAGGCTCACAGGGATCATCCGGATCGGGGTCTTCCGGCGGCATACCATCCGTGCCCGGACCGTATTCACAGACTGCGCGCCATGGTTTGTAATGAGTCACGTACGTATCCTTGAAAAGCACTTCACCATCCCGGTATACCGTGCGTGAAACAGTCACGTTGGCGCCTTCCACAGCCCAATCGACCTGCTTGATTTCTCCCTTTGCCAGTTTCGGGTTTTCGATATACTGGGGATCCGGCGGATCTTTTCTGTTCGTCAGTCCGGTGGTGCTCCAATCGACTTTACGCCCGTCGGAAGTGGAATAAAACTTCCAGGTCAGCGAGCGGCCGGCAACATTGACATAGGTTTCCATCAACAGCCAATAAGGCGTATCGTTCTTGAATTTGAGGTCCATCACAGGAACATAAACCGTAGCATCCAGCCCGGCAAGGCGTGTATTCACCCCGCCGCTGCGGGATTGCTCGTAATAATAAACTCGATACGCATGGGGATGCCGCTCGACAATCGGGTATCCGCCAAAGAAGGCGGTACGGAAGAGAGTCGTGCTCACCTGGCAGACGCCGCCCCCAACGCCTTTGACAGTACGGTTTCCGGAGATAATCCACGCTTCCGTATAGCCGTTTTCCAGGCTTACGCTGCCGAGCACTTTCGCCATCGAGAATGTTTCCCCCGGGGCTACCAGATAGCCGTGGAAATGTGCAGATGCAGTACGAATATTCTGAATGCGGCCGGCACTCGACCCGTAAAAGTAGGAGGTATGCGCACTAACCAGTTCCGTAATTCCCAGGCTTTTGGCAGTCGCATCGTCCGTCACTTCCGGATTGGTGTAGTCCATATCGAGATTGATTGTGTGTTTGCCTTCCGCCAGTCCGCTTTGAATGCCGGCAATACTGGCATCGATATCCAGTTTTTGCCCGATTGTCGCAGCCTGGATGAGTTTCAGTTCTCTTGTATCATCATCGAAGATGAACCGTGCATTTTCGGGTTGTTTGTTAAGCGTCGGGGCAATTCCTTCGAGGAATTTTCGCAGCGACGACATATCCAGCTGAACACGGTAAGCGGCTTTGCCGTCATCCTTCACGCGTGCAATGGTGAGCATTTTTGCCAGTTCTTTCCGCTTGAAAGTCCACGGGCCCGGATCACCATCGGCAGCACCCGGTATTTTCAAAGTAAGCGGTTTTTCGAGAATCCTCCTTGCCGTTTCCGCCTGACTGCTCACATCCATAATTTCCGGCGGGGTTTGGATGATCATCAGCGGCACTTCACCATCCCGCATGAGTTGCAGCTGCTCGTAAAGCAGGGCAATCGTTGCGGGAACATCGATATGCCGCCCGACCTGTCCGCTGACCGCAATGACATTCAGTCCGTCGACCTTCAGGGAGGCTTCCCGTACAGGCAGCTCCACCTGCGGGGCAATTTTATTCAGAAACTCACTTGCAAGCGGCTCGGAGAAAACGAAATCCGGGGTGAGGTCAAAGCCAAAACGCCAGGCATGATATTGTTCCCCCAGCCATTCCCACACAGGGCCTCTGCGCCCGACCTGATAAGCACGCTTGGCGTTATGCTCGGCGTCGAGAAAGAAACCCAGTTCAGCCGGTTTGGCAACCCAAAGTTTATCTCCATAACGCAAAAGGATACGCCCTGTTTCCGGGTAGCTCAGTTGAGTGTTCAACCGGTCAACCGCATCCTGCGGCGTCATTTCAGCAACATCGACGCCGCCCACCGAGACTCCCGGGTAAATATAGCCATTGTAAATCAATTGAATCCCGATTAGAAAAATGACAAAGCCCGCGCTAAAAACCAGCACCGCAATGGAGGCAGATGCCAGCACCTTCAATAGCACAGCATATTTCGTTTCTGCGGCATTTCTGAATGCATTCATGACAAAACTATTTTACCAGACCTGACCATGCGATACAGACGAATCAGCGTATGCTTCCGTTCCCCGCCCGGAAAACCGTTTTTACGAGGTTTGCATAAACGCCCGTCGTGATGAAACAAAACAGAATATTCCCCCCGCCAAAAACCCTTGCCAAACACCGTTTCAGTGTAAAAACAATCGCAAAAGCCGGCACTCAACCCGCTTCGGCATTATCGCCGCTGCCTGAACGGCAGCTTGCAGGGTTACGCCTGTTCCGCCCCCAAAGCCTGCCGCGCAGCGGCCTGCGCATCAACAAATGACCAGCGGCGGATGATTTGTTTTGCCCGCGGGATAGAACCCGGAGACATACTGAACTCATCCAGTCCCAGCCCCAAAAGAACCGGAATAGCTTCCGGATCACCAGCCAGTTCACCGCAGACCCCAACCTTGATTCCGCGGGCGTGGGCGGTTTCGATTACACGGGCAATCTGCCGGTAGATTGCCGGATGGCGTGCCGTTGCCAGCGAGGCAACTTTGGGATTCGTCCGGTCGATGGCAAACGTATATTGTGTCAGGTCATTGGTACCGATGCTGAAAAAGTCCACCTCGCGGGCAAACCAGTCGGACATTTGAACCACAGACGGAATTTCCACCATGATGCCCACCGGAATAGAGCGGGCGATACCGGTCTCGCTGCGCGCCTCAGCGAGCAGCGCCCGTGCACGATGCAGCTCTTCCAAAGTCGCAATCATCGGAAACATGATGCGGACATCGAACCCTTCGGCAGCACGCAAGATTGCCCGCAGCTGGGTTTTGAAAAAATCCGGTTGATCCAGGCACACCCGAATTGCGCGCCACCCCAAAAACGGGTTTGCTTCCTTCCCCAAATCCATATAATTCGGGGTTTTATCTCCGCCGATATCCAGCGTGCGGATGATCACCGGTCTCCCGCCCATCATCCCGAAAATCGCCCGGTATGCTTCCGTCTGGTCGTCCTCGTCCGGGGGAGTGTGCCGATTCATGTACAGGAACTCGGTTCGCAGTAATCCAATTCCTTCAGCCCCGCGGCTCACAGCAGAACGGGCATCATCCGGGCTGCCTGCATTTGCCATTACCTCCACCCTGTGCCCGTCGACGGTAACAGCAGGCTGGTGCGCATGTGCCATGGAATTCAAACTGTCTGCCTGTTCCCTTCGCTGCTTTTCACGAAACCGGTCGAGCGCCGCTTCGTCCGGCTGAAGCACGACAATACCGCTGGTACCGTCCAAAATAACGGGTACGCCGCCTGTAACCTTTTCCAGGTCCTCCCCGATGCCCACAACCGCCGGAATGCCCAAGGCTTTGGCAAGAATTGCAACGTGGGAAGTGGCACTGCCCTCGGCGGTCACGAATCCCAAAACGCCGGATTTGTTCATCCGCCCGGTATCAGACGGGGCAAGATCCTGTGCAAAGACAATCACCGGCTCGGGGAGATCAGCCAGGCTGCCCTCCCCGCTGCCCGCAAGCGCGTCCAGAACCTGCCGTCCGACATCCCGAATATCCGCAGCGCGTGCCCGGAAATATTCATCCGGCAAGGCATCCATCTGAGCGGCAAAGTGCCTGAATGCTTTCTCCCAGGCAAACGCCGCACCGAATTGCAAATTCGTTTTCACCAGCGCCGTCAAATCGGGATCATCGAGCATCATCAAGTGCGCTTCGAAAATCGCCGCCTCTTCCGGATTGGCAGCCAGCTCATCCCGCATCTGTACGACAGACCGGCGGACGGCATCGATTGCAGCAGCCAGCCGGCTTGCTTCGACATCCGGCGAAGCGGTACGCTTTTCCACCTGAACCCGCTGTCTTTCCAGTTTGAAAACTTTACCGAACGCAATGCCCGGTGCAGCAGCAATTCCCCGAAGAACGTCCATTTTTATATTCCTGCTCTCTCTAACCCATCCTGCCCGGTGAGCATCCGTGCAGTTGTTTAGTTGAAACAAACCTCCGACGGGTCGCCGGCACACGGGCACTACGCAGGTCGTTGCTGGTCATTCCCGAACCGCTTCGACGCGGGCTTGCGAAAGATAACTCCGCCTGCCCATCACTTCCACCGTCTCGCCGGTAATTCCGAAAGCACCGCTCAGGCGGATATCCTCCGAACTGGCGCCAATCATTACATCCATATTCCCCGGCTCGACAACGAACCGCATATCATGGTTGTAAAAGCCAAGCTGATTCATCTTCACGGCGAAAGTCACCCGGCACTTCTCCCCCGGCTGAAGTGTAATCCGCCTGAAACCCGTAAGTTCCTGCACCGGACGTGTAACCCGCGCTTCACAATCATGGAAATAAAGCTGTACGACCTCGCTGCCGGCGACTTCACCGGTGTTTTCGACAACGCACGAAATTTCGATTGCGCCGCGCGAATCGACTTCCTGCGCACTCAACCGTAAATCACTGAATTCGAAACGGGTATAACTTAGCCCGTGTCCAAACGGATAAAGCGGTGTATGGGGTTCATTCAGATAGCCTTTGCCCAAAAAACCGGTAATGCCGTCATCACCGATGGCTTTGTAACCGCTGCCGGTTTTGTGATAATAAAACACAGGGACTTGCCCGACACTGCGCGGCATGGTTACCGGCAGTTTTCCTCCCGGATTCACCTTGCCAAAGAGCACATCCGCCAGTGCCTTGCCGCCCTCCTGCCCGGGGAACCAAGCCATAAGAATTGCAGGAATATGTTCCGCAGCCCAGGGAATTGCCAACGGGCGCCCGTCGAACAAAACCAGAATCACCGGTTTCCCCACCGCGTAAACCCTTTCCAGCAGGTCCTGCTGAACCCCCATCAACGAAATCACGGAGGCATCCCGTCCTTCTCCGCAAGTGGCATTTTCTCCCCAACCGGATTTGCCGCCCAAAGCCATGATCACCACGTCCGCAGCCTCTGCCGCCCGAACCGCTTCATCGAAGCCGTCTCTGGAAGAATCGAGGAAATCGCAGCCTTTTGCATGTACGACCCGGATATTTCCCTGCATTTCCAGTGCAGCACGCAAGCTTACTGCGCCATACTCTTCCCTGGTGAAGGCGTCCATATCGTCAATCTGCACCAGTCTGCCGAATTGTGCAGCCATCTGCATCATTCCCGATGCATCCGGTTTTCCCTTTTCACCATCGTCCTGCCCGTCCACGGATGATTTCAAACCATCGGCAACGCCTTGCATGGTTGCCATTGCCCCACGCATCAGGCTTTTGATCATTTCAAGCGCAACCGGAAAAGTATATCCGGCAAACAAGCTGTCACGAACGCTATCGGCATGTGGTCCGATAACCGCAATCGTCCCGGCATCTTTCAGGGGTAACAACCCATCCTCGTTTTTCAGCAGGATGATGGATTCCGCCGCCAGTTTACGCGAAAGATTCCGATACGCCGGTTTCCCGAATACCGTGTGAACCTTCTCCTCATCGACGAAAGGCTTCTCGAACAACCCCAGCCGGAACTTGGCGGTGAGAACACGGCTTACCGCCTCGTCGATACACCTTTCATCCAGCACACCTTCCCGAACAGCAGCGGGCAATTCGTAGTACGCTTCCGTAATCGGGGTATCCGCATCCAGCCCCGCCTCGATGGCTAAAACCGCTGCTTCCTGCATATCCCGGGCAACGTGCTGCTTGGTGACCGTCAGCTCAATCGAGCCGCCATCACAAATCGCCGAGCCGTTGAAACCCATTTTCCCGCGGAGCAAATCCCGCATGATTTCCCTGGAAGTGCCCACAGGTTTTCCGTTGATTTCCGAGTAAGTAACCATCACTGCGCCCATACCGCTTTCCTGCATCGCCGTTTCGAACGGCCGGGCAAACGTTTCATAAAGTTCGCGTTCACCGATGCGCACCGCAGCCATATTCAATCCGCCCTGAGGAATACTGTACCCCAAAAAGTGTTTCGCACACGAAATGACACCCGACTGCCAATCATCGCCCTGCAAACCTTTCACGAACGCAGCAGCAAAAGCAGACGAAAGATAGGGGTCTTCACCATAGGTTTCGTGGATGCGCCCCCAGCGCGGGTCTTGCGCCAAATCGACAACCGGCGCAAGCGCCTGATGAACACCCACAGAGCGCATCTCCCGCCGGATGACCTCGGCAGCCCGCCTCACCAAAGCCGGCTCCCATGTCGAGGCAAGCCCGATTGGCGTCGGAAAATTCATCGCCTGCACAGCTGTGAACCCGTTGAGAGCTTCATTTTGAAGCAGCACGGGAATGCCCAGCCGGGTATTTTCCAGCACAAACCGCTGAATCTTGTTTGCAAATACCGCAATTTCACGGGGATCGTTGACAAACATGGTCGCAAACTGCGTCATGCGCCCTAGTCCGTTCCCCATGTATTTTTGCATCAATTTCGGGTCGGGAATCTCCGCTCCGATGAGCATATGAGGCATCACGCAACACAGCTGGGCGACCTTCTCTTCGAGTGTCATCCGGTGCAGCAAGTCTTCCACACGGTCTTCGACCGGTTGATTCGGGTTTGTATATTTCATGGGGCAATCCTTTATATGGAACCAAATCACCGTTGAAAAAACGGTTTCAACGGTGTCAAAATCGTACCTGTACCATCGTCGTTCAATTCAATTTCGGTAATCGACGCAGGAGGAATAACATAAAAAAGCCGTCTCCTTCCGGAGATGTTCTTCAAAATCATATTGATCAACCCGCTGTGAGAAACAAGGATAACCGATCCGCCCGCGTGCCGGGCAGCCATCAGGTTGAGTACCTTTTCGGCACGGCGGGATACATCCCGCATTGGCTCCCCGCCCAGTGTGATCGGGAACACCCATCCAATCAGCATGAACACAGCCAGCACCGGTGACGGCAGAAAAGCCGTGGTCTTTCCTTCGAGCATGCCGAAATCCCGTTCCATCAAATCGGGCAAAATCTCCGGCGGGTTTCCGACAACTTTGGCGAGGATATTGGCTGTCTGCACCGCACGTCCCGCAGGGCTGGAATAAAACGCGTCGAACGTTTTTCCGCGCAAAGCAGAAACTGTCGTATAAACCTGCCGGAATCCCTTGGGTGACAAGTGCGAATCCAGGCGGCCGTGCGTAATGCCTTGTTCCATCCACGCCGTCGTACCGTGGCGAACCATCGTAATTCGGGTAACCATTCAATCTTCCCCGAAATTATTTTCGACAAGTTTTCCCAAGGCATTCAAAGCATCATCGGCATCATTACCGTCGGCGCTGATCACCAGTTCGGAACCCTGACCGGCGCCCAGCCCCAGAACTCCCAGCAGGCTCTTGGCATTCCCTTTCCGCTCGCCACAAACCACCTGAATATCCGCATCGAACTGCTGGGCAGTCTGAACAAACAACACCGCCGGGCGCGCATGCAGCCCAATCGGATGCTTAATCGTCAATTTCAATTCAACCATCAGTCCGCTTTTCCCGCCAGCTCACCGATACGGCGATACAACGTCAGCATGTGGGTTGCCATGTTAACTTCCGACATTGCTGTCATCAGGGTATCCTGGGCATGCGTCAACAAAAGCGACAAGCCCAGCGATTCCCCCCGCGCCTCTGCCTGAATGATTTCTGTTTGTGTGCGGTGAGCAGCCTGGATTTCCTCACCGGCACTTTCCAGCTCTCTTTCAGCAGCAGCCAGATCACCGCTTTCAGCGGCTTTCAAAGCCTTTTGCACACGAGCCTTGGCATTGCCGGCATGAATAATCACCATCGTAGCAATTTGTATTACCTTTTCTTCCATAAATCTCTCATTTCCACATCATAACTTTCCTAAAAAGAATTGCTCCGGCAGGCAACTTTACAATCACAGAGAAACAACAGTGGAGGCAAGCACCAGCCAGAGCAATTCACCGCGTGTCAAATACGAAGCAGTGTATTCCCTTCGATGATTACCATTGTTTCTCGTAAACCTTGAAGAAAGGATACCAGGCAATCGTATCGATTACGTAGACGGCTAACGCAGCAATGAAACCCGCAACTCCCATGTTCATGATCAATGCCAAAAACGGCGTCGGGATGAACGGAATCACCATCATGCTGGACGCAGGCGGTACCAAATT
Organism: uncultured Anaerolineales bacterium; assembly: GCA_964457375.1. Taxonomy (GTDB): domain Bacteria; phylum Chloroflexota; class Anaerolineae; order Anaerolineales; family UBA11858; genus G519. The sequence continues at coordinate 4,686 of CAYWFK010000027.1, read as the reverse complement.
CGTCATCGTGACAATGTAAGCAAAAACCGGGTTGATGATACCCTGAATGAGAATCATCCCCAAAGCCAGCGGGGGATTGAAAACAATCGGGCAGCCGAAGATCAAAGGCTCATTGATATTCAGGAAACTTGGAACGATTGCCGTTTTTCCCAATTGTTTGATCACCGGCACTTTCGAGCGCAGCATCAGCAAATTCAGCCCGAGGGTTGCCCCCGTACCACCGACCATGACAAACACCAATAAAGTTCCAATGGAGTTGAAATGATACCCGTTCGAAATCAGCGGTTTTACACCGGCATCATACAGCGCCGCGTTGTCGCCTGCCAATTTCATCATCAACGGCATGGTCACGCCCAAAACCGCCAACGGGTGAATACCCACGGAAAAAGCAACCGCGCCGAGCAAGCCAAGGATGATCAGCGCCAGCAAGGTGTCGTTGACACCAATCAGCGATGCGAAAATCGAATTGATCACTTCGACAAGATCGATATCGAACAAATAAACAATAATCCAGGAAACACCCAACAAAACAATCCCCGAATAAAAACTACTGAACCAGCTCTGCATGAACTGGGGAACGCCAACCAATTTCGGAGCCCAGTTCCTTCTGTCGAAAAAGGCACAGACCTCAGCAGCACCAAGGCCGGCGATAATCGCAAGCATCATGTTCGAGGCGCCAAACCGGTTGAAATCCACCTGGAACAGTTTCACCATGATATTGTCTGTCGCAATAAAAGAGGGTTTGAGCAGGATGAAAAAAGTAATGATCCCGAAAATGATTGGTGCCGTGGCTTCGATATTGTTTTCCTTGGCATCCGCCTGGGCAATACCAATCACAAAAATGATCCCCATCAGTCCGTAGGACAAATCCTTGAGTACCAAAATCTTGTTCATCAGCTCCGGATTGGACTGCATGAAAGCAGCCATTCCGATATTTCCAAGTATCTGAAAAACAACACCTACGAGAATCATAGGCATTGCAAACCAAAATCCTGCCGTAATCGTACGTACTAATCTGAAATTTCCAAATTTGTTCAGTTTGGGGGCAAGTTTCTTTTCCACCCAATTCATCAAATCACTGCCGTTTTTTTCTGCCATGTCAATTCCCTTCCTCGAGATTATCTAGTATTAATGCCATTATTGCCTGCCCATCCATGCGTCCATAGATCAGCATAGGTATCTCAACCAGTTTTTTATTATGTTTCCGGCAAAACTCCGCCACATCGTCTTTCATATAAGCTACCTGAGGGGCTAACAAGACGATATCGACATTATCAATATAATTATCCAAAGTCGAAACAGAACGAGCCAAAATCCTGACATCGATACCTTGCGCGTCGAAAGCTTTTTTAGTTCTTTGTTCCAGAAAAGATGTCGATATTCCTCCTGCACAAATAAATAAGACTTTTATCATGATTACCTCTCTTGTCGAACGCCGGCAACTTCAACGCAATCGATAGCACCCCCGGAAATTCATCGCCGTTGCCTTCTCTCGACCTGTCTCACACACCAGCAACTCAGGGTAACGAATCATCATGCATCCACAAATCATTCTCCTCCTTTCAAGCATACATAGTCAACTCTCCTGATATACTCCCGATCATTTGCCGGATAATGCAAAAAGCCCGGAAACGGAAACACTTCCTTCCGGATTTCATGTTTTCTCCCGTTTCCTTCCTGTTCGCATTTCTCTGGCCAATACTCCCTGCAAATAAACATCCGTATAATAACTGAAATTATCCTGTTCCAGCCCGCTCTGGAGCGGAATACCGGTAAATTGCTCGCTCATCAGATAAGCAAAAAACAAGCCCAGTAAGGCGCGGCTCAACGCCGGCACCGAAAACGAATCGATATTAATCCGTTTCCGGTTCAGCTTTCTGATGATTTCCGTCATTCTGATAAAAGCACTTTCGAACAATTTGGGTAAATGACGTCCCTGGAACTCGATAATCTCGATGAGATGCAGCAAAATATCCTGCTGATTCTCATCCCAAATCACCAACATCCGCCTGGCAGCATCATGCACGAAATCATCGATTGTATCCCCTTCTGCCATTTCGACAGCAGCAGGAATATACTTCCATGGGTGATAAACCATCAAAACAGCCTGGAAAATCGCTTCTTTACTCTCGAAATGATTATAAATTGCCCCGCGTGTGATTCCTGCACGGTCAGTAATTTGGCGGGTCGTCGTCGCATGATAACCCTGAGAAGCAAACAAGTCGCGTGCAGCCAGCAAGATCTTCCGTCGTGTCTTTTCCCCTCTGAGCTTCCTCTTGTCGATATTCTTGTCGATTGTCTTTTGGGTAATCATGCTGTCCCGGGAATGTATATGAATGACCGCTCATATATATATTAGCACTTATTTTTTCACTGTCAACAAAAAAACAGGGAATTACCCAAAACCTGCCGTTCGAAAAACCCCCAGGCTCTTCCCGGCAGACACAGCCCGAAATCACACACGGATGAAAACAAAAACCGGCCATGCATATCTTCCTGCATGGCCGGTTCATCGAAACTATCGGATAAAAAGGGGAAAAACCTACAACGCAAACAACAACATCGAAAGCAGCATATACAGCGAAGCATACTTGAACAAGCCGAAGTTAACCTGCTCGGAAGGACGCAACAAGGTTGCCACCGCCAGAGAAAGCAAACCGGTAGAAAGAACAATCAGGATACGCAAATATCCGACGGTAACCCCAATGCCCCACCCGGCAGTGCCCATCGCAATGGCTGCCAGCACACAGGAAACAGCAACAACCATCCGTGTTTTGTTGACACCGTAAGTCGACGGGAAAGTAGGGATAGCAGCCGCCTGGTAATCCTTGTGATATTTGATGCTGAAAGTCAGGATGTGCGTTGGAATCCACAGGATGATTCCCAAAGCGAGCATCACACCAATCCAGTCGATATGCCCAACGCCAAGAGTACGCCCCGCCAAAATCGGCATCGCACCGGAAATACCTCCCCAGAGAATACTCCAGCAGGTACGGCGTTTCAGCCAAACACTATACACAACCACATCGAAGAAAACTCCGGCGAAAACAATCAGCCCGTAAAGCTGGTTCATCAGCAGCGCCCAGCCAACCCCGGCGGCAGAAAGCAGCAACCCGAGCAGCAAAGCCTCTTTTGGATTCACCGCGCCTTTGGCAGTCGGCCGTTTCTGCGTTCGCATCATTCTGGAGTCTATGTCCCGGTCCCACCACATATTGAGCACCGTGCTGCCGCTGACAGCCAGGAACAAGCTTCCGGCAACGCTCAGCAAGGTAAAAATATGGGTAACAGGACAATGCGTGCTCATGTAACCCGCCAAACCGGTGGAAAGCAGCAAGCCGGTTTGCAAAGGCTTTGTCAAAGTCCAGTATTGACGAAGTTTCAACTTGAAAGCAGATAACCTGATAGTTTGAGACATAATTGACTCCGGACGCCAGAATTAATCCTTCGAAAGAAGAGGAGCGGTGCAATGGAAACCACCACACCGCACCGGAATATTACGGCATTCTCAGGCAGCGGAAACCCACGCCAGGCCCGTAATAGGTTGGTGTTGCATTGCTGCGGCTGAATACGCGCAAATCCTTGTCATACGTATCTTTCGAGCCGCCGCGCATGAAGCGGTAGTGCATTTGTTCATAGACATCGCCTGTCCATTGCCAGACATTGCCGGACATATCGTACAGTCCGTAAGGGCTGACAGAATCAAGTGTGGCATAACCGTCGTAGGTTTTCCCGTTATAAAATCCAACCGGTGTGGTTCGGGAACCGAAAGCACCCATATCCTCGAACGGATCACGGCTGGCGTAAAAATTGGCATTGTTCCAGGTGATTTCATCCCCCCACGGGTAAGGCCGGTTGTCATCCGAACCCCTGGCAGCCTTTTCCCATTCTTTCTCTGTCGGGAGGCGGTAACCATAATAATCGCAATAACCCCAGGCACCAAACCAGGAAACATTCGCCATCGGGTGATTTTCATAACCGTCTTTCACGGCAAAGCTTTTCCCGTCGAAAGTGAAGCGGGAAGCAGGATCGTTCGTAGGCACATAAAGATAATCCTGCGCCGGAATACGGATTTCGTGTCTGCCGTTATGGAACTCGTCGCCGGGGTAAAATCCGACAATTTCATCATCCACAACCTTGAGCTTACCGTCTTTCAAGCCGGCATTGAGAAAATCGACATACTGGGAAACGGTAACATCGGTAACCATCATCTGGTAATCGTAATCGATCGTTGCAGGATGGTCATGCTGCCCAAAGAGGAAGTCTCCGGCAGGAATTGTCGCCCATGAATTCGGATCGATACCGGTATCATAAACCGGAACCGGTGCATCCAGATCGACCGGGGCGCAAGCAGCAAGCAAAACAACGACCAGTAAAATGATCCATAGATTGCGTTTCATTACTTCACCTCCTTGTAGAGGTCATTTTCAGTCTGTTCTTTTGTCCATCGTCCTTTTTTCTTGAACAGGTCAAGAAGCTTCCAGACCATCAGGATTGCCAGCAAGACCAGCAATGCCCCCAGTCCGAAATCAACGAAAAGCATCAGATTATTGACCAGCGGCTGCTGGACAGCCTCTTTGATGAAAAGCCGTTTCAGCTCGAAGATGGTTACGGCTGCAAAGGCAATATCGGAAAAGATGATGATTGCCCAGCCGTAAAGTTTGCGGACTTTCCCTTTCAAGCCAATGA
>CAYWFK010000026.1:0-35326 GCA_964457375.1 uncultured Anaerolineales bacterium | reverse complement strand
TATGAACTTCGTTATAATTGCGCAGCCCCGGCAAAGTGCTGGGGCTAATGTACGTGTTTGACAAAATTTATCCCCCAACTTCCCCGCAGCGCTGCGATTCGTTCCCCGCTGATTTTTGCGGCGTTTTCGGTGAAGTGAAGATTGGAGGCATTTCCTATGCAGTATGCAATTATTGAAAGCGGTGGTAAGCAGTACAAAGCTGTTCCGGGCAGTACGATTGAAGTTGATCGCCTGCCGAACGAGGAAGGCAAGAGTATTACCTTGAAAGACGTGCTTTTGGTGGCGAATGACGGTGAAATTACCGTCGGAACACCAACTGTCAAAGGTGCCAGTGTCAAGGCAAAAGTTTTGGAGCATTTCAAGGGGCGCAAGATCATTGTCTTCAAATACAAAGCCCGAAATAACTATCGCCGAAAGAATGGTCACCGTCAGCATTATACTCGTTTAGAAATTGAAAAAATTACCGTGAAGTGAGGAATGGATCATGGCTCATAAAAAAGGTGGCGGCTCAAGCCGCAATGGACGCGACAGCGAATCAAAACGATTGGGCGTGAAAAAGTTCGGCGGAGAATATGTCCGTTCCGGAAATATTATTGTCAGGCAACGCGGTACGAAAATCAAACCGGGCCGGAATGTCGGGCTTGGCAGAGATTTTACGATTTTTGCGACTGTTGAAGGGCATGTCAAATTCGAGACCATCCGCAATGGACGAAAAGTCGTCAGCGTAACACCAATAGAAGAATAGGAAAGTTATTATGAAGAAGAATATTCATCCGGAATATTACACAGACGCTCAAGTAATTTGTGCCTGTGGTAATACTTGGACGACTGGGTCCACTCAAAAAGTGATTCACACTGACGTTTGTTACAAGTGCCATCCGTTTTTCACAGGCGAACAACGCATTGTCGATACGGAAGGTCAGGTTGACCGCTTCTACAAGAAACTGCAAGCCAGGCAGAAATACATTGAAGAAAAGGAAGCAAAAGCTGCTGCCCGTGTATCTCCTGAGCGGCCGATTGTCGAGCTGGAACTGGGCAAGCGTGCGACGGAAGCCCTGGCAAAAGCCAGTATGGTCAAGGTCGGCGACGTACTCGATGCTTTGGCAAAGGGAGAATCCACATTGCTTGACATCGACGGTTTTGGCAGAAAGTCTCTTGCCGATTTGAAAAAGCGTTTGCGGCAATTCGGCTATAAATTGCCGGAAGCAGCCGAGGAAATTACTGTTTGACACTTGCCATATTGCTGACATGAGTTAAACTTACTGACAGATGGTTGTCCATCTGTCAGTTTCTTTTTGCAGATAGATGAGTTGGAGGTGTTCGTGAAGCATCATCACGGGTTTATCGAGGTCATTACCGGATCGATGTTCTGTGGGAAAACCGAAGAGCTGATCCGCAGGTTGCGAAGGGCAACCATTGCCCAGCAGAAGGTGCAGGTTTTCAAACCGGCAATAGACAACCGCTATGATGTAATGAAAGTTACTTCGCATTCCGGGTACGAGTTTCAGGCAACGCCAATTCGGGGTGCAGCGGAACTGATGCAGTCCTTGGATGACGAGACGACTGTTGTTGCCATCGATGAAGCCCAGTTTTTCGATGAGCAAATTGTTGAAGTCGCAGATATGCTTGCAGAGAAAGGGATCCGTGTCATCATCGCCGGGCTTGACATGGATTTTCGGGGCGAGCCGTTTGGCCCGATGCCGCAGCTGATGGCAAAAGCGGAAAAGGTCGATAAATTGCATGCAATTTGTGTGCGTTGCGGCGAACCGGCTTCCAGAAGCCAGCGATTGGTTGATGGCAAACCTGCGAGATACAACGACCCGGTTGTCATTGTCGGCGCTTCGGAAATCTACGAAGCGCGTTGCCGCAGGCACCACGAAGTGCCTCGATAGGATGAAGGATAGACTGTCATGCAGGATTATAACGAATTCTTGTTGGATGTATTGATTGATGAGCAGAAGCTCCAGAAAAGGATCTCTGAACTTGGAAAGCAAATCAGCAGCGATTATGAAAAACAGGATTTGCATCTGATTTGTATTCTGAGAGGGGGGATGATGTTTCTCTCGGATTTAATGCGGCGGATCACCGTTCCGCACACGATTGATTTCATGGCGATTTCTTCCTACGGTGCAGGCGTGAGAGAGTCCGGCGGGCAGGTACGCTTGACGATGGACTTGAAAGATAATATCAACAACCGCAATGTTTTGCTGGTGGAAGATATCATCGACAGCGGGCATACGATTTCTTCTGTGCTTGCTTTGCTGCAAACACGTTTGCCTGCGTCGCTCAAGGTTTGTACCCTGCTGGATAAAGCCAGCCGGCGTGAAGTCGAGGTCCCAATCGATTATTGCGGGTTTGTTATTCCGGACGAATTTGTTTTCGGATACGGACTGGACCTGGATGAATATTATCGCAATCTTCCCTTCATTGGCACGGTCAATCCGCAGCGTTATACTCCCCCGGAATGAGCGGGTTGAAATTATCCGATGACGATTTGAGAACGTTCGCCGGCAGATGGGTTGCTGTTTTGAACAACCGTATCATCAGCCATGGCGGCACACCGGCGCAGGCGCTGCGTTTGGCAAAGGAAGCACGCTTCAAGGAAACCCCCGAACTATTTTTCGTACCCATGACTACCCCGATTCAGTTTTCAGGAATTTTCAACCGGGTCTGTGATTTGCTGCCCGAAGACGAACAGGTTTATCTGGTCGGCGGGGCAGTGCGCGATGTGTTGCTTGGTAACCCTTGCCACGATCTCGATTTTGTTCTTCACGGGCGCACAAGGCAAATTGCGAAGAGAATCGCAGACGAACTGGGCGGGGCGTTGTTCCCGCTGGATGAAGCCCGCGGGATGATGCGCGTTTTATTACGAAGTGAACGGGGGGAGCGTATTGTGCTGGACTTTGCACCCATTCAGGGTAAAAGTATCGATGCTGATTTGTCGACGCGGGATTTTACAATCAATGCGATGGCGGTCGATGTGCGTGCCCCTCATCGCTTGCTGGACCCGCTGGGCGGTGCCCGCGATTTGTTCGATAAACAGCTGCGGCAGTGTTCTCCGGTTTCTTTGCGGAATGATGCGGTGCGGATTTTGCGCGGAATTCGTTTTGCCGCTTTGCTGGGCCTGCATATTCCTCAGGAAGAGCGGGTGGCCATGCGCCGTGCTGTACCGGCGTTGAAAACAGTATCGCCTGAAAGAATTCGCGATGAGTTCCTGACGATTTTACGCGGCAGGCGCGTCTCTTCTGCTTTACGGGCTTTGAGTGTATTGGGGGTGTTTTCCGGGGTTTTTCCGGAACTGGAGGCTTTGAAAACCGTGCCCATTCGTTCTGATGCAACGAAGGCGAATCATGGTGCTTGGGAAGAGGGTTTAAGCATCGTTTCGAATCTTGAAAAAGTGATGAACGCTTTGGGCGGAGAGAATGGCAAGGATGTTCCGGAAAACCTGCTTTTTGGTGAGATGAAGATTCATTTGGGAAGGTATCGCCGTCCAATCATGCAGCATCTCGGAAGTGAAATCATTGCCGGGCGGAGTGTTCGTCCGCTGATCTTTCTTGCTGCTTTGCTTCGGCAGGTTACCAGCTATGCAGCGTTCGCGGATAATGCCGGGGGGCAGTGCCAGGGTGTGGCGGGCAGTGAGTGTATCGAGAAAATCGGGAAATCCATGATACTCAGCAACGAAGAAATCAACCGGGTGAAGTCAATCGTCGGCGGGTGTGAAATGGCTGCACGTTTTCGTGCCGGGCAGCCCGACCGGCGCGAAATCTATCGTTTCTTCCGCAGCACGGGAGAAGCCGGGGTGGATGCTTGCCTGCTCTCTTTGGCGGTGACAATGACGGAATTTACGCCGGCACCGCCTCAGGACCTTTGGCGGAATCAGCTGAAAAGCACAAGCTTACTGTTCGATGCGTGGTGGAACAAGCATGAAAAACTGATTTCTCCGCCAAAGATTATTTCCGGAGGCGACCTGATTGCGGAATTCGGACTGGAGCCGGGGCCCCGAATCGGTGTGCTGCTTGCACTTGTTCGGGAAGCACAAGCGAGCGGCGAGGTTGCCGCGCGAGAGGATGCGTTGGAAATGATCCGCAGGATTCTGGAAGGCGAAGAATGATTTGGCTTTTCTGCGGTTTACGTAGATGGATGACAGAAAAAACCCCGCTCGAATGCGGGGTTTTGCTTCATGTTTGTTGTTGTGCAATAACAAGGGTCTCTTGCCCTTTCGATGGATGATTCGCCGGAGGATCAGGGGAATAATTCTTCGAGAAGCGGCACATAGAAACAGTGGCATCCGTTGGGCGATGAACATCCCTCGATGGGCAGGAGGGGCGTTTCGTGCTTGATGTATGTGCCTGTCTTTGAAGCGCAGACCGGGCAGGCATCTTCTGCGACGACCAGCCGGACGGTCTTGATGCGCGGGTTTTCCTGATAGTTTTTCAGAGCGACGTTTGTCGTCGAGAATTGTTTGAGATCAGCATTGCACTCGGTGCAGCGTTCTGCAGAGTCCGGTGAAACTGCGTTGCATAACGAACAAGTTTGCATGATTGCCTCCAATTTCTATCGAGGGTTGGGCTGAGGATGACCCTGACATTGATTTTACCGCAAAATGTTTCCGGTAAAACGAAAATGGTTATCTGGTTTCTGCCAACACCTCGGCCAATTGGTCGATTGCGTAATCCAGGTCCTTTTGGGAAATGATTAGCGGGGGAGCCAGCCGGATGACGACATCATGGGTTTCTTTGGCCAGCACACCGCGTGATTGCAGCGCTTCGCAGTACTTCCGGGCGCCGCCGGCAGATTGGGTCAATTCGACCCCGACAAGCAATCCTTTTCCGCGATATTCCTTGATGAGCGGGCTGTTGATTTCGGATAACCGATTCATCAGATAACTGCCTAGTTCACTGGCTCTTTCCGGCAGTTTTTCTTCGACGATAACATTCAACGCTGCTCTGCCTATTGCACCAGCCAGGGGGTTTCCGCCAAAGGTCGAACCATGGTCGCCGGGGTTGAAGACACCCAAAACCTCTTTGGAAGCAACGACGGCTGAAATCGGGTAAGCCCCGCCTGAAAGTGCTTTCCCCAGAGTAACCATATCCGCTTTCACCCCTTCGTGATCGCAGGCAAGCAGTTTGCCTGTTCTCCCGAGTCCGGTTTGAATTTCGTCTGCAACCATGAGGATATTATGCCGGTCGCAGATGGTGCGTACGTTTTTCAGGTAATTTTCAGGAGGTACGATTACGCCGCCCTCCCCTTGAATCGGCTCGAATAAAAACGCAACAGTATTGGGGGTGATAGCCGCTTCGAGAGCATCCGAATTGCCGTAAGGAATGGATACGAAGCCGGGTGTAAACGGACCGAAACCGTCCCTGTATTGATCTTCAGAAGAAAAACCGACGATGGTTGTCGTCCGCCCATGGAAGTTTCCTTTGCAGACAATGATTTCCGCTTTCCCATCGGGTACGCCTTTGACCTTGTATCCCCATTTTCTGGCTGCCTTGATGGCTGTTTCGACTGCTTCTGCACCGGAATTCATCGGGAGCATCATTTCGTAATCCAGCAATTCGCACAGTTCCTTGGCAAAAAGCGGAAGCTGGTCGTTGCGAAACGCGCGGGAAGTCAGTGTAAGTTTTTGGGCTTGTTCGGTCATTGCCCGGAGTATTTTCGGGTGGCAATGTCCCTGGTTGACTGCGGAGTATGCCGAGAGAAAGTCCAGATATTTTTTCCCCTCAACATCCCAGACCCAGGCACCTTCGCCGCGGGCGATGACCACATCCAAAGGTTTGTAATTATGGGCGTTGTATTGGTTTTCTAAGGCAATGTACTCTTTTGATGTTAACATGGTTTCTCCTGAAAGATGAAAAGATAGTTCTGAGCTGCATGTAAAAAAATAAAGCCGCTTGTTTGCTGCTAGGCGGCTTTATTATATCTTGAAAAAGCGACTGGGTTACGTCTGAATTTGGAAAGACTGGTGTTTGGTGGCAGCTCTTTTCTCGACGTCGGCTCGTCTGGTGAGTGTGTTGATGCGGGCAATCAGCAAATTGCCGTGCACCGGTTTGATCATGTAGTCGTCTGCACCTTCGTCCAAAACCTGGGCAATATCTTCCGGTTTGTCGATGACGGAGAGCACCAGAATCGGAACGTTGCTAAAATCCCTGAGATTATGGGTGATTTGGTAGCCATTCATACCGGGCACGACCAAATCGACAATCACCAAATCGGGATCGACTTCTTTTGCCAGTTTGATTCCTTCTGGACCGTAATTCGCAGTGAAAATCTCGAATTCATGGGATGACAAAATGGATTCGAGGAGTTCGGTTGTTGCGGAATCATCATCAATGACGAGAATTTTTATCAAGTTCAATACCTCCAATGCTGCATGACGTTGTTTCCTCTGGCAAAACGTTCGGAACGTACGAATAAATTATGCCGTAGAATAGGGAAAAATCACCTTACAAACACTTAACAATTGATTTGCTTGGTTCGCTAAAAATCATGTAGAATAATAGTATCCGGTAAATTAATTCCTTTAGGGATGAGGAGTCATGCTTGGATCAAATTTCATGCCCGAATTGTAACCTTCTTGTTGATCCGAATATGAAAGTTTGCCCGCATTGCGGTGTAAACCTGGCGTTGGCAGCCATCCTTGCGGAGAAGGAAATCGCAATCTCATCTCACGATTTGGCAAACGTGCCGATTTCGCCTGAATTGTTGATCCCCAGATTGGGCGATTATCTGATCAAGAAGGGGTTGATCACTCCGGCAATGCTGGAAAAAGCGTTGACGTATCAAAAAGAACGCTTGAGTGCGGGGATTCCCGTATTATTGGGGGAAGCATTGGTCGAAATGGGTTTGCTCAATCAAAGGACCCTGGATCAGGTCATTACCGAACAGATATTTCAGCTGCAAGCCGCTTTGAGACGGGCAAACCAGGAGCTGGAAGCAAGAGTGATTGAAAGAACGGCTGATTTGCAGCAGGCGTTGAACCGCCTTTCCGAATTGAATCAGTTGAAGTCCAACTTTGTTTCCAACATTTCACACGAACTGCGCACGCCGTTAACCCATATCAAAGGGTATCTTGATTTGCTTCTGGGCAAGGAGCTGGGAGAATTGCAGGAAGAACAGCTGAAGGCTCTTGCGATTATGAAAAAAGCAGAGCAAAGGCTGGAACGGTTGATCAACGACCTGATTAAATTCGCAGTGGCTTCGAAAGGTGAATTCAACCTGAAGCTGACTGTGATTGATGTCGAAGAAATGATTGATTGTGTTATCCGCCAGGCAGAACCGGGTGCCCGTGAAAAAAGAATCCAGATTGTCCGGCGCTGCCATAAAACCCCGATGCATGTTCGGGGTGATCGGGAAAAACTCGGTTGGGTGCTGATGCAGCTGCTGGACAATGCCATCAAGTTTTCTCCGGCTGCCAGCAATGTGGAAATTGGCGCACAGCTGGAAGGCGTGCTGGTAAGAATCTATGTTCAAGACCATGGGATTGGTATCCCCAGAGAAAAGATGAGTACGATTTTCGAGGCATTCCGTCAGGGAGACGGTTCTTCCACCCGGAAATACGGAGGAACCGGTTTGGGTTTGGCATTGGTCAAGCGTATTGTGGAAGCCCACGGGACGGTAATCAGGGTCGCATCTGAAGTCGGGCGGGGGTCTTCGTTCGAATTCCGTCTGCCGCTGGTTGCTGAAGTTCGCAGCGAAACACGATACCAAATGTCAAAATAAGCATCTGCAAACAAGAAGAGGGCTATGTATCAAGATTACCGAACACCGGAGTTTTTGAAACCCCAGGAAATCAAAGCGGTCTATGAAATCAGCCGTGTGATCTTTCGGGCGCATGATACGTTCAAGGCATTGCAGCAGATCATTACTTTGGCAAGGCCTGTCTTTATTTTCGACAATATCGCATTGTACCAGCTGCGGGAGGACGGTCATCTGGAACCGAGTTATGCGCGTGCCATTGGGCGCGGACGTTCCTCCGAAGCAGACCTGACCTGGGGGGAGGTGGTTGCCAAAGAGGTGATCCGTCAGGGGAAAATCATCAACCAGAAAGAGGAAGTCCCCGGGCCTATGGAAGATCCCTTGAAAGACCGCCTGCGTTTCAGGTTCTTTCTGGGTTTGCCTTTGCGAATCGATGAAACGCTTTTAGGGGCGCTGGTGTTCATCCGTTTCGGGGGACCCGACTATACGGAAGATCAGGTTGACCTTGCGGAATTCATCGCTGAAAATGTCACCCATTTGCTCGAAAGGAAACGGCTGATTCAGCAAATTGCATCCCTCGAAGCCAAAAGAAAGCTTGATCAGCTGCAGGAAGATTTTATCGCAACCGTCTCGCACGATTTGCGTTCCCCCTTGGGTTTTATCAAGGGGTACGCAACCACTTTGCTCAGGGAAGATACCAGCTGGGATAAAATGACGAGAAAAGAGTTCCTCTCGATCATCGACGAAGAAGCTGACCGCCTTGGTGAATTAATTGACAATTTGCTGGATTCTTCCCGTTTGCAAGCCGGTACATTAAGAATGGAATTTCGTCCCTTGCGTATCGATACATTGCTTCGGGAGATTATCCAGCGGGCGAAGGCAGCAGGCTACCAGCTTTTCATTCAGGATTCGGCGAACTTGCCGGAAACCTGCGTGCAGGGAGATTCGAGCAGACTTGTGCAGGTCTTCGATAACTTGTTCAGAAATGCCAATAAATATGCAAAGAATTCGATTATTACATTATCGTTGAAAGTGGCTCCCGATAAGGTTGTGATCATTTTTCATGATACCGGGCCGGGTATTCCGGAAGAGTATCTGGATGAAATATTCGAACGGTTTTACCGCCTGCCTGTTCATAGTAATGCGGGAAGGGGAAGCGGCTTGGGGCTGTACATTTGTCGTCAGATTGTTCAGGCGCATCACGGTAAAATCTATGCAACATCACAAATCGGGAAGGGAACGACCTTCTTTATCGAATTACCGCTATATAATAATAAAAACGGAGACAAGAGGAGCGAAGGCAATGACAGTATCAATCTTGGTTGTGGATGACGAACCGCGTTATGTCCGACTGATGGAAGCCAACTTGATCAGTGAAGGCTATCATGTCCTGAAAGCGTATAATGGTGTCGATGCTGTCGATGTGGTAGATAGTGAGAAGCCTGATCTTGTTTTACTGGACGTGATGATGCCGGAGGTAAGCGGTTTCGAAACTTGCGAGCGCATCCGCGAATTTTCTAATGTGCCGATCATCATGGTCACCGCCAAGGGGGAAGAACGGGACCGCGTTCGGGGGCTGGACGTGGGGGCAGATGATTATATCGTCAAACCATTTTCTGCAACCGAGCTGCTTGCGCGGGTGCGTGCTGTTTTACGCCGGGCAAGACTTTCGAGAGATTCTTTTTCGAAGGTTGTTTTCTCTCATGGAAATTTGCGCATCGATTTTGCCAAGGCAGAGGTATACATGAACAACAAACCGATCTTTTTGTCTGCCACGGAATATCGATTACTGCTTCAATTTGCGCACAATGTCGGCAGTATTTTGACTTCGGAAGATTTGCTGGCCAATGTTTGGGGCGCAGAATACAAAGAAGACAAAGAAATATTATGGGTAAGTATTTCCCGCTTGAGGCAAAAACTGGAAGATGATCCGAAAATGCCGGTACATATTGTGACACGTCCGGGTTTGGGTTATTCCATGCCTCATCTGGAAGAATAATTACACAACTACGAGGTGATTAAATATGGGTATTCGTTACAATGAACGGGGAAAATATTTTACAGATGTTATTCCGAAACGACCGGTTAAGGCTATCATTCAAACAGTGAGCCATTTGGTGCGCGGTGTGGTTTATGTGCACCCGGAAAAGCGTTTGAAAGATGAGCTGGAAAAGACCGAGAAATTTCTTGCGGTAACCAATGCACAGGTGTTCGATGACAAGGGGAAAGTGCTCTATCAGTCGAACTTTCTGGCTATCAACATTACGCATGTTGTGTGGCTGATACCGGATGAAAAAGAAGACGGAGAAGAACAGGGAACATCAGGGACAAGTGATGAGTGATTCTTCGGCAGAAACTTTTCCATGGCAAGCCAATCAGAAACTGGCTAAACTGAAAAAGTTCCTGATTGAAACGATATCGCAAAATGTCGAAACCGATCCGCTGCCAAGGGAGAATCCCCGTCAGGAATTGCTCACAAGGGTCACGGCTTTTCTCAAAGAAAAGAACATCAAATTGCCGGAAAGTATCGCCGTCCAGCTTGTTCACGATGTTTTGGATGAAGTGCTTGGGTTTGGTCCAATTCAACCGCTGCTGGACGATCCGGGAATTGATGAAATCATGGTCAACGGGCCTGAGAGTGTATTCGTAGAACGACAGGGGAAAATCATCAAAACAACGGTACGTTTCGAGAATGATGCGCATATCCTGCGGTTGATCGAGAAAATCATTTTTCCTTTGGGCCGTCATATCGACGCAGACCATCCGGCTGTGGATGCCCGTTTGCCGGATGGTTCGCGGGTGAATGCGGTCATCCCGCCGGTTGCCATCGACGGCCCGGCGATTACTATCCGCAAGTTTTCGAAAGAAAGACTAGGTATCGAAAAGTTAATCGAATTCGGTTCTCTGACTGAAAAGATGGCAGAGTTCCTGCGTGCGTGTGTCATCGGGCGGTTGAATATTCTGATATCCGGTGGCACGGGTTCGGGCAAAACGACATTGCTGAATATCCTCTCCGGTTTTATTCCGCACGATGAGAGAATCATTACCATCGAGGATGCGGCTGAATTGCAATTGCATCAGGAGCATGTGGTTCGTCTGGAAGCGAAAGTACCCAACGTGGACGGCAGTGGCGAGGTTTCCATCAGGCGCCTGGTGAGAAATTCCCTGCGGATGCGCCCTGACCGGATTGTGGTTGGTGAGGTGCGCGGGGAAGAAGCCCTGGATATGCTTCAGGCGATGAATACCGGTCATGACGGTTCTTTGACGACTTTGCATGCTAATTCCCCGCGTGATGCGCTTTCGCGTTTGGAAACGATGGTGTTGATGTCGGGGCTGGATTTTCCAATTCGGGTTGTGCGGGAGCAAATCGCTTCGGCAATCGATGTCATCATCCAGCAAATGCGAATGGTGGACGGAACGCGCAAGATTACCCATATCACGGAAGTGGCAGGGATGGAAGGGGATATCATCGTGATGAGTGATATCTTCAAGTTCGAACGGAAAGGTGTCGGAGAGGAGGGGCAGGTTATCGGTGAGCATAAAGCGACGGGTATCCGGCCATTGTTTTCGGAAAGGCTCAAAGCAGCAGGCTTTGTCTTGGGGGCGGATGTGTTCGGGCTTTCGACAAACTGGAAGGAAACCAGGCGGCATAACGGAAGAAGCCGGTAGTTCTTTTTGTTGGCTTTCTTTTCACCTTGCCGGTTAAAATCGGTTACAATTATTCTGGTTGGTAGGAAAGTACTTCCTGGGAATTCATCTTGATGGGAGAAGCGTTCGATGGTAGATCAGCAATCGATCATGATTAGAGCCAAACAAATCGGGGTGCTTTTAAGGCATGCCAGATTGAAGACCGGCAAAAGCATGAAAGAGGTGGGAGAACTGCTTGGGGTATCAAGCTCGTTAATTAAAGCGTATGAAAGCGGAAGAAAATCTCCTTCTTTATCCGAACTGGAAGCGTTTGCTTATATCTACGAACTCCCTCTGGAACATTTCCTGGCTGACTATATCTTCCAGCGCGACGATATGAAAAAAGAGGCTTTGAATTGGGAACAAATCATCAAACTGCGAAACCGGATCATTGGCACCAAGCTATGTAAGGTCAGAATGGATCAGGGAAAGTCTCTCAAGGACGTTGCTCAAACGATTGGCGTTAGCCCGCGGATATTGCGAAATATCGAATTAGGTGATCGTTCCATTCCGCTCCCGCTGTTGGAAGAATTGCTGGAAGTATTCAATTTATCCATGCGAGATTTCTTCATCGAAGGGGGCGTGGTGGGTGAATGGCTGGTGAAACAACGGGCTATTCGGAATTTCAGTAACCTGCCAATCGAATTGCAGGAGTTCGTTACCAAGCCAATCAACAAGCCGTACCTCGAACTTGCCCAAAGACTGAGCGAGATGTCTGTGGATAAATTGCGTGAAGTTGCCGAAGGGCTTCTGGAAATTACACTGTAAATATGGACTGCGGAATGATATGAACGAAATATTGGATGTGAAACAAATTGCCAAGCAGGCGGGGAAACTTTATCAGGCAAAACAATATGAAGAAGCAGCAAAACAATTTCAGGCTGCGGCAGAAGCATACCAGGCAAGGGGCAATAGCAGTGATGCTGCGGAGATGCTGAACAATTCTTCCGTGGCTTATTTGCAGTCGGGGAATCATCAGGCTGCACTGGAATGCGTGGATGGTACCGAGAAAGTCTTCGAAGAGCTGGGTGATTTGAAGCACGCTGCGATTGCGTATGCAAATCGCGGTGCCGCTTTGGAAGCCTTGGGAAAACATGAAGAAGCGATTGCGGATTACCAAAAATCCGGTGACCTTTTCAAGGAAACCGGCGAAGATGAAATGAGATTGCAGGTGCTGAAATCCATGTCTGCCTTGCAGTTGAAATCCAACAAGACGCTTGAAGCGCTGGCTTCCATGCAAATTGGCGTAGACGGTTTGAAGAAACCCAAACCGAAATACTGGCTGCTGAAAAAATTACTGAAATTACCTTTTCAATTACTGAATAAAAAATTCTAAAACGATCATGACGACCGTTTTCTGTTTGTTCTTTGGGCGACAAGCCGACGCTCCGGCTGGTGTGGTGCTATTTTCCGGTCCCTTTCCCCTATTCAGCAGAGGATGAAATGAATCAAATCGCAATCAAACCGAAGGTTCTTGTGCGCAAGGCAACCAAAGCCGATAAACTAGAAATAGCCAATTTGATTCATTTTGAAACACACGTGCATCGTCACCTTGGATGGCGCATGCCTCTTGACTGGCTGGGTACACAACCGTACTATGCCCTGGAGAAAGACGGCAGGGTGATTGCCAGTCTGTCTTGCCCTGAGGACCCTCAATCGGTTGCATGGATCCGTTTGTTTTGTGTTGCCAATCGTCGTATTGCCGCACAGGATGCCTGGCAGCAATTGTGGCCAAAGGTGTTGAATGATTACAAGAACCATCCGGTAATTTTCACGGCGATGCCGCTGAATACATGGTTCGAACGGATCTTGCTGGAAAGCGGGTTCGAACCGGCTCACCACGTGGAAATGCTGGTGTGGAATCCTCCGCTTGTGTATCACCCCGGAAAACGAAACACAATCCATATCCGCAAAATGAAACGGGAAGATTTGGAAGATGTCTTCCGGGTGGACTGCGAAGCGTTCGATGAGCCAATTTGGCGCAATTCCCTTGATGCGCTGAAAATTGCGTTTGTTCAGGCGGTCTATTCGACGGTAGCCGAAGACCAAACGGGGATCATTGCTTACCAAATCGGTACGCGCAGCCCGACCGGCGGCCATTTGGCGCGGCTGGCGGTATCCCCGAAGATGCAATCACGGGGCGTTGGCGGCATGCTGGTGCATGATTTGCTCACTTATTTTCGGCACCAGGGTGACACCACTGTTACCGTCAATACCCAGACGGATAATCATGCTTCGCTGGCGCTTTACAAATCGTTCGGATTCAAACCGACCGGGGAAGTATACCCCGTGTATGTTTTGCGCATGTGACGAGTGAGTACCTCCCTGAATTCCTGTAATCTATTTCGTCATTTTCCGGTTTTCCGGAATAAAACCTGACAAGGTGGTGTTTTATGGCTTCATTTGAGGATAGTTTCAAATCCAAAGATAACACAATGCTTTATTGGCAAGGCCGGAAGGCTGCGGGTGACGTGCGCGGGGTGGTGTGTCTGGTGCACGGGATTGGGGAACATAGCAACCGTTACCAGCATATGGCTGAATTTTTCGCCCGAAAGGGATTTCATTTTTCCGCTTTTGATTTGCGCGGGCACGGAAAATCCGAAGGGATTAGAGGCGACGCACCGTCTTATGCGGCGTTAATGGATGATATTCAAAGTTTTCTCGATTATTCCGGCAAGAAGTTCCCGTCACTGCCGGTTTTCATTTACGGGCACAGCCTGGGGGGCAATCTGGTCTTGAACTTCCTGCTGAGACGGCACCCGGCTGTGAAGGGGGTAATCATCTCGGCACCAGCCCTCGGTTTGGCATACGATCCTCCGAAGGTGAAAATGCTGGTCGGCAGGGTTTTGAGCAAAGTGCTTCCGACATTGGCAATTGCTTCGGATCTGGACACTAGTGCGCTTTCACGGGATGTGGCAGTCGTGCAGGCATATGTGCAGGACCCTTTGGTTCATGACCGTGTTACCGGAAGAATGGCATTCGGGTTCATGGATGCCGGAGATTGGGCATTGGCTCACGCAGAACAGCTTGATACACCGACCTTATTGATGCACGGAAGCGCTGACAAACTAACGTCTTTACAGGCAAGCCGCCGGTTTGCAAAGAAAGCCGGGGATATTTGTGAATTCGTTTTGTGGGAAGGTTTTTTCCATGAGCTGCATAATGAAATCGGAAAAGAGGATGTCTTCGAGTATGTTTTGAACTGGATGAACACATTGTCTGGCAACAAGGGACGAGCATCGAAATAGTTATTTGTCGCTTTGTAAAATATTCAGGACGAGGCATGAGAAGGGGCTTAAAAGAAAAGCCCTTTTTCTGTTTTTACTGGACAAAGGAGGCAACCCGTGGCAGAATGTATCTGAAAAAAACAGGTCATGGAGGTTGGTAGCCCTATGGGAAAACGCCAGGAAATTCGAGAACGCAGAAAAAAAGCAAAACAACGACAAAGAATGATTTTGGTAATGGTGATTTCTGGTATTGCCCTGATTTTTGGGGCGCTGCTGATTGCACCTACGCTCAATAAAGGCGGTACGCAAGTGGGGGATTATGTTATTCCTGATTTCACTCCCCACCCGAATGCCAATGCGAATACCATGGGCGACCCCAATGCGCCTGTGCTCATTGAAGAGTTCTCGGATTTCGGATGCGGGCATTGTGCAAACTTTGCGGAAACGAAAATCAACCAGATTATCGATGAATACATCAAGACGGGCAAAGTCTATTTCGTCTATCATAGTGTGGGCGGTTTGCTCGGTTCCCCGGTCACGCCGCTTGCTGCCGAGGCGGCTTATTGTGCCGGAGACCAAAACAGGTTTTGGGATTTTCATAACGTGATTTTCGCCAACCAAACGCTGTTATTCTTCACCGATCCGGCTACGGATATCAACAAGTATTTCAAGTCTTTTGCCAAGGACCTGGGATTGAACATGGATGAGTTTCAGGCGTGTCTGGATGGCGGTAAATATAAAGAAAAGGTTGCTGGGGACGAAGTTGCTGCACAGAAAGCAGAAGTAGATGGCACCCCGACCTTCCTGATCAATGGTGATGTTCTGAAAGGTGACCAGCCCATCGAAAAATTCAGGGAAGTTATCGATGCGAAGTTGAAGGAGAAGGAATAAGCGGACCGGCTTCGATTTGCCTGCCAATCTGATTGATGATAAAAACAGGAACAGAGACAAGGTGCAAAAGCCTTGTCTTTGTTGTTTTCTCAGAAGAAAGAAAGCAGGAAGACAAGCAGCGGGGCGATAAAAAGGGCGGGGAGGAAATTGCCCACGCGAATGGGTTTGATTTCGAGCAGACTGCTGACGGCGATGCCGATAAGGAGGACACCCCCTGCTGCGGTCAGTTCGTTGATCATGCCCGGGGTAACGAATACCTGTGCATACGAAGCCAGCAGGCTTAAGCCTCCCTGATAAATGAAAATTACAATCACGGAAAACAACACGCCGCTTCCCAAAGAAGCTGCAAAAGCCATAGATGCAAAACCGTCCATGATGGCTTTGATTGCCAATAGTTTATAGTCCCCTGTAAGCCCATCCTGAATAGAACCGAGCACAGTCATTGGCCCGATGCAAAAGAGCAAAGATGCCGTCAGAAATCCTTTGACGAAATCGGTGCCGCCATGTCGGGTTTTCCCTGATGTGTCTGCCGGTGACTGGGCTTTCCTGCTGAATTTGTTTTCCAGAAACGACCCCATGGTGCGGATGCGTGTTTCGATTTTCCACCATTCACCGAGCACGCCGCCAATCAATAGGCTGATGAGCACGATGATCTGGTTTTCGCTTTTCAGGAACATGCTGATGCCAATTGCCCCGGTAAACAACCCCAGCCCGGCAACGACTGTTTGGCTCATTCGCTTCGGGAAACGTGCCCCGAAGGATAGCCCGATAAGCCCCCCGAAAATGACGGTTGCGATATTAATCCATGTGCCTGTCATTGGCTTTCCTGTTCTTTTGCCGGGGTAGGCGCCTGTCCGTTTTGATGGTAGAGTTCATTCATTTCCAGTACATAGCACAAAGTGGACAAGCGGTTGATATAACCGAGCAGAGCACGGTTTTCCAGTTCACCGCTGTGAAACAGTTTGGCAAGACTCCTTTCAGCGCGGCGGACGACAGTTCTGGCGAGTGCCAGATAAGCGCTGCTGATTTTATCCCCCGGAATGATGAATTCGTTGGGTAGTGTTAATGGCTCACTGATGGATTGAATCTGCTTTTCGAGCTTGTCGATGTGTTCCCGGGAAATGGATCGAAATTTCGCTACGTTTTCTTTCGTTGCGGCGACTTCCGCCATGACTTTGTATAAGTCCCGTTGAACGGAAAGGATGATGAGACGAACCTCCTCGGATGACGTGCTGGCGCGCACGATGCCCAGAACTGCCGTGGCTTCGTCCAGATTGCCGATAGCTTCAAGCCGCGGGTGATCCTTGGGAACTCTGCCGGGCCCAAGCAACCCGGAGTACCCGTCGTCTCCTTTACCGGTGAATGGTTTGTTCATGCAGGGAATTATACCTTGCTTTCTGCGCCCTCTATCCTGAATACACGGGTTGAAGTATACTTTTAATGATGTGAAAATAGCATTTTTACCAAAGGAGAAGTGAATTATGCAGATACGTTGTTATCATTGTCATATGCCGATCAATATCACGCGGGATATGGTGCATGCAGCGTTGGATTATCTGGAGGAAGAGAACCTGCCACATTATGATATTCGCTGCCCGAAATGCCGTAAAGTCAACCGGATTTCCCGTGAACAATTGATGCATGCTGCACCGACCTGGAAAAAAGAGCGCGCAGAGGAGAAAGAAGAGAAAGGTAAAAAACCTGTGACCGCTGAAAGTAAAAAAGGGAAGAAAGGGACGGGCAAAGAAAAGTAGACAAGCGGCAATTTGTTTTCAAGTTGCATTCGTCTACCGGATGATGCTGTGGTTCTTTGTACAACATCGCTGGAATTCTGAGAAAAATGTACTACGGAAAGCACAGAACCATTTTTATCATACGCCAGGCAGCAAAGCGCTTTTCGGAAGAGCGTGGAACCGAAGCAGCAGCCAGCCTGGCGTATTATGCAGTCTTTTCTTTGTTTCCGCTTTTGTTGGTGTTGATTGTCATTGGAAGCAAGGTGATTGAAAGTCAGGCTGCTCAAGAGCAGATATTGAATTGGGTTGCCCGCGTAATTCCGTTTGCAGGAAGTTTCATCGAAGAGAACATCCGGCAGGTACTTGTCTTGCGTAGTTCTGTCGGGCTTATCGGAACGCTTAGTTTGGCATGGGGCGCTACAAGCGCATTTACGACGTTAGCGCGGAATATCAACCGCGCCTGGAAGAACACAAAGGAAGAGAATTTTTTACTGCTCAAGCTAAAAGGCTTGATGGTGATTGCCGGACTGGTTGCCATGATTTCCGTTTTGTTGGTTGTCAATCCGGTTCTCGGTTTGTTTTTGGCAAGGATTTCGGAAATTGCAAATATTCGTTTCTATTTGTCGTTGGCGACCAATTTGGCTTCGTGGTTGCTGTTATGGGGCGTGGTTACCTTGCTTTATTTCTGGATTCCAAACCGGAAAGTCAATTTGAAAGCGGCGTTTTTTGGGGGATTGTTTTCGGGCAGTATGATCGAAATTACGACAGTCGTTTTTACTTATTTCCTGAGTTCCGGGCTGGCGAGATACAATCTGGTTTACGGTTCTTTGGGGGTCGTGATGGCACTGGTTTTCTGGATTTATTTGCTGGGGACGATCATTCTTTTTGGGGCGCATATTGCATCGGCTTTGGATAGTATCGTATCGGATGGGACGGTGCAGGGCAGCAACCTGAACGGGAACGGGCGCCAAGCTGGTTGAAGCGGGGAAGTCTGCCCGATGGCTGGGTATTGGGGCGGAGGAAAGACAGGCAGAAGTTCCAAATACGCATATGGGGGCGTTTCGAACACATGGCAGCTGGCAGCACGATTTTTGTCGGGGGGCCGGGTGCGGGATGATTTATTGCAATCTGCCGTATAGTTTATTCATTTGATTGAGTTCCTGCCGGATCCAGTCGTTGAGGGCGTTCGGGTGCATGCGCCATGTCCAGTTTCCTCCGGGCTTGCTCGGATAGTTCATCCGGGCAGAATTATCCAGGCCGAGAATATCCTGCACAGGGGTGACGGCCATGGCAGCAACGGAAGCCCAGGCAGCACGAATCATATCCCAGGCAATATGGTAACCGTCGCTGGGCAGGTAGCGTTTGGCAAACGTCTTTTCAGTTTCGCTGACCCGCTGGAACCATCCGACGACGGTATCGTTGTCATGGGTGCCGGTGTAGACAATATGGTTGGGTGTGTAGTTGTGCGGCAGGAACAGGTTGGAAGCATCATCGGTAAAAGCAAACACCAGCACTTTCATTCCGGGCAGGTGGAAACGATCACGCAGGGCAATTACATCGGGGGTAATAACGCCCAGGTCTTCTGCAATGATGGGCAGGTCTCCCAGTTTGGCCAATACCGTTTCGAAAAAATGAGCGCCGGGTCCCGGCATCCACTTGCCGTTCACGGCGGTGGTTTCGTCTGCCGGAATTTCCCAGTATGCGGAAAAGCCGCGAAAGTGGTCCAGCCGCAGGATATCAACGAATCTGAACGCAGCCGCAAGGCGCTTCAACCACCAGGAATAGTGCTTTGACTTGTGCATATCCCAACGGTAAAGCGGGTTTCCCCAGAGCTGACCAGTGGGAGAGAAATAATCCGGCGGAACCCCGGCGACTACGGTGGGGTTGCCTTCGTTGTCGATAAAAAACAGTTCCGGGTGTGCCCAGACATCGGCAGAATCGTGTGCGACGAAAATCGGAATATCCCCGATGATCCGGATATTTTTTTTGCTGGTATACGATTTGAGGCGCTGCCACTGGCGGAAGAAGAGAAACTGACGGTAAGCATGGCGTTCGATGGCATTCTTCCGGTTCTTTTTGAAAGTATTCAGGGCTTTGCTATCCCGATGGCGGTATTCAGGTGCCCACTTGACCCACGATGCACCCCCATGGGTTTCCTTGATGGCCATGAAGAGAGAGAAATCATCGAGCCATGCGCTTTCTTTTCTTTTGAAATCTTCGAATTCGGTGTGTATTTTGCTGTTTTTTAGTTGCCGGAAGCGGTTGAAAGAACGGTCGATGATTCCCAGTTTGTAAGGAATGACATTCGCATAGTCTACCCGATCGATTGGGAATGGTGCGGTTTCGATGATGTCATCCGGATCGAGCAGCCCTTCGGTCAGCAGGTCGTCGGGGCTGATTAGCAGCGGATTTCCGGCGAAGGTGGAGAAGCATTGATAAGGCGAGTCTCCGTAGCCGGTGGGACCGAGGGGAAGCATTTGCCATAAAGTGCATCCGGTCGATTCGAGAAAATCGACCCATTTCCGTGCTTCGGGTCCGATATCCCCGACTCCGTATCTCCCCGGCAGACTTGTCGGATGGAGCAGGATCCCCGCTGAGCGTTTATAGTTCATCGGGTTCCTGTGTTTGGTGAATAATCGATCCTTCCCGAATGCGGCCGGATGGAAAGTCCGATGCTATCACGTCGTTTTGAACGATTACGCCGGGATCGATTTGCAAACCGGCGGGTATCCGGCTGTTTTTCCCGATGGTAACCAGCTTGTTGCTCCGGGTAATCCCCCCGATTTGGGCTTTTTCGCTGATGAACACTCTTTTATCCATGATCGTGTTGATCACTCTGGTTTCAGCACCGATGGTGCTGTCAGTCAGTAAAACCGAATTTTCGATATATGCGTTTTGCCCGACATGTACGCCGGGGCTGAGTATACACTTGATGATGTTTGCGCCGCGTTCGATGATGCAGCCGTCTGATATCATGCTGTCGATGATAGTTACATCCTTTTCGATGCGCATCGGAGGTCTTTCTTCTGTTCGTGTGTGGATGACCCAGGATCTGTCGAAGAGGTCCAATGACGGCGGGTGGTTGAGTAAATCCATATGGGCTTGCCAATATGAATTTGTCGTGCCCACATCCATCCAATAACCGGTAAAAGGGAAAGCGAAAATCTTTTTTTGCTGGGAAACAAGGTGCGGAAGAATATCTTTGCCAAAATCATGGGAAGAATCGGGCAAGTGAAAGTCATCCCAGAGTGCCTTATCCAGCACATCGAGGTTGAACAGATATACACCCATGTTGGCAAGATTGGATGGCGGGTTTTGCGGCTTTTCTATGAAGGATGTTACGCGGTAGTTTTTCTCGACACCGACGATCCCGAAACGGGATGCTTCCTCGATGGGCACCGGTTTGGTAGCCATGGTCAGGTCTGCCCGATGGTCCAGATGAAATTCGATTAACGCATCGTAATTCATCTCGTAGATATGGTCTCCGGAAAGGATGAGAATTAAATCCGGGTTGGTTGCCTTGATGAAGGTGAAATTTTGCTGTACGGCGTCTGCGGTACCGACATACCAGTTGGTCGGGCGGCGGGCTTTGAACGGGGTGTAGATGCGTACCCCGCCGGTGAATTCCCGGTTGAGATCCCAGGGACCGCCGGCACCGATGTGGCTGATCAATGAATGCGGGCGGTATTGCGCTAATATCATGACATCGAAGATGTTGGAGTTGACACAATTCGACAGGGTGAAATCGATGATGCGGTATTTTCCGGCGAACGGGACGGCCGGTTTGGTGCGTTTTGCGGTCAGGACACCTAACCGGGAGCCTTCACCGCCGGCAAGAATGACAGCTCGGGTTTTCATGTGGTCTCCGTTATCGTGTTTGTTTCATCATTCGTATCTTGATGGGCGTTCAGAATCTTTTTTTGGAAAGTTCGAAATAAAGCTGGGCATATTTCGATGCGGAATGTTCCCAGGAAAAATCGGTTTTCATACCGCGCACTTGCAAGCCGCGCCATCTGCGTTTGTCAGCGAAAACGTCCAGTGCCCTGTGCAGGGCGTCGGAGAGGTCTGCGGCGCTGGATTCGTTGAAGAGAAAACCGGTGCTCTTTTTTCCAAGGGCATAATCGTAGATAGTATCGCGTAAACCGCCGGTTGCTCTGGCGACCGGTACATTGCCGTAGCGCATGGCGATCATTTGCGTCAGTCCGCACGGTTCGTAGCGGGATGGAATCAGGAGCATGTCTGCCCCGGCGTAAATCTTGCGTGCGAGTTTGTCGTCGTACCGGATGACGGTTTTGATGCGGGTCGGGAAATCCTGTTCAAGCATTCTGGCGGCTTCTTCGATTTTCGGGTCGCCGCTGCCTAAAATCACAGCCTGCCAGGGGCGCTGGGTAAGTTGTCTGAGCGAAGCGGGGATCAAATCCATCCCTTTTTGAACATCCATGCGGGTTACCATTCCCAGCAGTGCGGTTTTGCTGTCCGGGTTAAGGTGGAGGAGTTTTTGCAAATGTTTTTTGTTCGCCTTGCGGAGCGCCAGGTTTTCGAGGGAATAGTTTTTCAGGAGGGCAGAATCGGTTTCCGGATTCCAGCTTTGTGTATCGATCCCGTTGAGAATACCGCAAATATCTTGCGAGCGCTGGCGGAGGAACTCATCCAGCCCTGCGCCGTATGGTTTGGTGAGGATTTCCTGTGCGTAGCCGGGAGATACGGTGTTGATTTTATCGGCACTCAGCAAACCGAGTGCAAGCGGGGTTCTTCTTGCCCATTCCGGCAAGGGGGGCGAAGCAGCCGGCGGCAGCCCGAACTCTCTGACGGCTCTTTCTGCACCGATGCCAAGATAAGGTAAATTGTGAATGGTCAGCAGGGATTTGGTGCGATGGAAGAATGGATTTTCCTTGCGCTTCAAAGACAAGGCATAAATTGCCGGTGAGGTATGCCAATCGTTGGCATGAATGATATCCGGCTGCCATTTGAGAATTTTGACCAGTTCGAGGCATGCCATCGAAAAGAAGGTGAACTTCACCCCGTCTTGATAGGTGTCGGGTGAGTAGACATTTTCGCTGGATTCAATCGGTTCCCCTTTGACAAAGTACACCGGTAACTTGTTCAACGTGCAATGAAAGATTTGCCCGGGGATGGATGTGTGCTGGTACTGGACTTTGATGTTGGCGATATATTCGGGTGTACAGGATGATGTATCCAGATTTTTATGGTAAGGGATGACCAATCTAACGTCGATACTTTGCAGCGTATCCGGGGGATACTCTTTGCGGATGGCAATTGGCAGAGAGCCGGCAACATCACCCAGCCCGCCAACTTTGATGAACGGTGTTGCTTCGGAAGCAATATAGAGGACTTTCAGATCTTGTGACATGGGTCTTGGTTTGCCTTGGTTTTTATTTTGTGTTACGGTTTGTTTGCAGGATGGAGAACAGGTTGGGGCTTTTCTTTTGGATTTGAAAAGAAATCCTTGGGGAGAGGTATCGGGTTGTATTGCTTGCCGGTACCGATGGTTCCCAAAGGGATATAGTAGAGTTGAGCTGTTGCCCCGGCGATGAATGGCTGGTAGGCAAAGAGCAGATAGCTGCCGTCCGGGCTGAATGTTGCATCGCGGTAGCAGCATTTCTTGTTAATCGGATTGACTTTCCGCCCTTTGTGCAATTCGAGATTATAGATATACAGGTCTCCGTAGCCGTCATTGCGGGTATAACTGTTGACGGCGAAAAGGTTCTTTCCATCCCATGCAAAATTGCGAATATAAGGGGTTTTTGCATAACCGGGTAATTTGAAGCGTGTAGCAGGAAACTCGTCGACTCGCAGCGGCAGAACCTTGCAGTTTTCGATGTTGATCACTCGAATCAGGTCGACTTGTTTTCCTCTGTCGTTGGAAATGATCAGGATGCCCAGCCGCCGGCTGTTCTTCGACCATCGGACAAGTTTGACGGGAACACTTGTATTCAATTTGGTTTTCAGCGGGGAAAGGGCAGGGCAGGTGCTCATATTGCTGAGATCGGTGTGGTAGTGTACATTCGATAATTTATCGTTGTCGAACGGGACGACAAAGAGTTGGTTGCTTAAGCTCACGGCTACCTGTGACCCGTCCGGGGAGATATCGAATGATTTCAATTCGCCGGCGTTGAAACAGACAAGGAAGTCGAGTTTGCCGGTGTCGGCTTCTGCTGACCAGGCACAATTCCCGGATACATATTTAATTGTCATGGAATTGGGGATCCAGGCGAGGTCTGTTTTTGTAGTACCGTCGAACGTCAGCTGTTTGATGCCACTGCCATCGACATTCATGACCCACAAGTCGTTGGCGTTGAGAAAGGCGATCTTGTCGGCTCCGCCAATGACGGGAATGGCTGCGGCTTGTTGTGCGGTTTCGCTGGGCTGCGGCACAGGCGTATCGGTGATTTTTGCCGGCAGCGGGGTTTCACTGGGTTTTGTCGCCGGTGTGTTGGTGTTCGCTACGGCGGCTTGTTGGACAGTTTGTGTGCTCACGGGGGAGACGATGGCAGCAACGGTTGCCCGAAGTGTTGCGGAAGGGACAGGTGCTGCGGGCGTGCGCTGCGAGTTGAGAAAAACGAAGAAGAACCCTGCCAGGGCGAGTATGCCCAGGATGCCGGCAATGCCGATGATTATTGCAATCAGAGGCAAGCGCTTTTTCGCTTTGGGTTGCTCGGAGGGAATATGTGTTTTGCTTCTCACCGCTTTTGGCGGGATGGCAATGCGCGGCTGGGCGACCATTGTGCTTTGGCTGGCCAGGTCGGCAGGACGTTCCATGCCGCTTTGTGTTTCGGGGAAGGCTAACGACGGAATCACTTCTCCACGCGAGGCTGCAAGCAGCGAAGCGGCAAATTCTCCTGCTGTGGCGTAACGCTCGTCCGGGTCTTTTGCCAGGGCGTTGAGCAGTACCTGCTCGTAGGCTACCGGCAGGTTTGGCAGGGATTTGCGGATATCCGGCAATGGCTCCAGAACGTGCATCATCATGATTTTTGCCGGAGTGGCTGCCTGGTATGGGGGCTTCCCGGTGAGCATATGGTAGAAAATGATCCCCAAAGAATAAATATCGCTTCTGCCGTCGATTTCCCGATCTCCCTGAACTTGTTCGGGACTCATATAGGCGGGTGTTCCGAGGATAGTCGTTCCTGTCAGGGTGGATCCGCCTTCGGCAATTCTGGCGATGCCGAAATCGGTCAGGTAGGCATTATCGTATTGGTCGAAGAGAATGTTTCCGGGTTTGATATCACGATGGATGATGCCTTTGGCATGGGCGGCATCGAGTGCCTGGGCAATGCGGGTGACGATTTTCGTTGCTTGTTCAAGCGGCAGTTTCCCGTTTTTGAGTTTGTCGGCGAGTGAACCGCCTGTCATCAGCCTCATGACGATATAAGGCTGTTCGTCTTCTTCTCCGAAGTCGTAAACAGGCACAATGGACTGGTGTTCAAGGGCAGCGATTGTTTTGGCTTCGCGCTCGAAGCGGGCACGAAACTGCGGGTCGTGGAGGAATGCACGCGGCAAAATCTTGATTGCTACTTCGCGTTCGAAGTTCGGATCTTTGGCCAGGTATACGGTTGCCATACCGCCGCGACCAATTTCAGAAATGATTTGATAACGTCCGATTTTTTCAATGTCCATTTTGCATTCGCCATCCGGGATTTGGTTACTGTTGGATACGGGTTTATGTTGCCTTTGATTATACAATGCTTTTGTTGTTTTCTGGGAAGGATGCTGCGCTTTTTTGTTTGATTTCACGGGTTGTCTTAACCGGCTATGCATATTAAAATCAAACCGGTTCTTTTGTGCGGATTTACAAAGTTGTCTTGATGAATACTTGTTTAGCGAAAAGGATATTAATGGTGAAAAAATGGTATGCATTAAGAAGTAAATCCAGAAAAGAGGAAATTGTTTGGCGACAGTTACAAGCCAAAGGCTTCGAAACCTTTTTCCCCCGTCTGCGAATCAATCCGGTGAATCCACGCTCGAAGCGGTACAAGCCGTATTTCCCCGGGTATCTTTTCGTGCATGTCGATTTGGATGATGCCGGCATTTCTGCTTTTCAATGGATTCCCCATACGCTGGGACTGGTAACTTTTGGGGGGGAACCGGCTGATGTTCCTGAGCATTTGATTCACGCGATTTCACGAAAGCTGCATGAAATTGCCGAAGCCGGCGGAGAAAAGCTGAACGGGTTGAGAAAAGGAGATGAAATCCGCATTCAGGAAGGGCCATTTTCCGGGTACGAGGCAATTTTCGATGAACGTATCGCGGGAAGCGAACGGGTCAAGGTCTTGCTGAAATTGCTGGATAACCAGCGGCAAATTCCATTGGAATTGCGTGCTTCGCAAATAAAAAAACGTCAGTCGAAGCGGTGATATCATTTGAAGCGGAAGCAGGCAACCCACTGAGCCGGAAAACCGGAGTTTGTCTTTGGAGAAAAACCGAATGGATTGGAAAAATATCGAGGAAGCTGTCAGATTTATCAAAGATACATTACCGCCTCATGTGCTTTTGGTGGCTGCGGCAAAAACGCGGACAGCGGATGAGATTCGAATCGCGATCGATGCCGGTATCGATGCCATTGGCGAAAATTATGTTCAGGAAGCGGAACGCGTTTTCCCTGAAATTGGCAATCGGGTTCAATGGCATTTGATTGGTCATTTGCAGCGAAACAAGGTGAAAAAGGCGGTCAGATTGTTCGATATGATCGAAACAATCGACTCGGTCGCAGTTGCCGGTTTGGTGGACAAGCGTTGCCGGGAGATGGGGAAGGTCATGCCGGTTTTGATTGAAATCAACAGCGGGCGTGAATCAAGCAAGACCGGGGTCTTGCCGGACGAACTCGATGAAATTATCGGTGCAGTCAGCCAGCTGTCAAACCTGCGGATCATGGGGCTGATGACGATGGGACCCGGAACCGGAGACCCCGAGGATGCCCGCCCGTATTTCCGGGCAACAAAACAGGCTTTCGATCGTCTGAAATCACAAGCTCTCCCGAATACCGAAATGCGTTATCTTTCGATGGGCATGAGTAATTCGTATCGGGTGGCTGTCGAAGAAGGGGCGAATATTGTACGAATCGGTTCTCTGATTTTCGGAGAACGGAAACGTCAATTCCGGAACAAATAAACAACATCCGGCATTTGTTAGCGGATGAATGGTGAATGAATTAAGGAAGTAGACGCTGATGAAAACAAGTTTGGATTGTATTCCGTGCATGGTCAACAGCTTTATGAACCTGCTCAAAACAAGCCCCATGCCGGAAGCTGAAAAACCGGAAGCAATGCGGAAACTACTCGCATTTTTAGCAAAGACAGATTATCAGGCTTCGCCTCCTGTGCTGGGACGGGAACTGCATCGACTGATTCGCCGGGAACTGCATAATCCTGATCCTTACCGTGAAATCAAAATTCACTATAACCGGATGATGCTTGAGATGGTGCCTCAGTTCGAGAAGATGATTGCGGAGGCGGAAGACCCGTTCGACACGGCGATGCGTTTGGCAATTGCCGGAAATGTCATCGACTTTGGCCCGCAGCATCGTATGGATGTGCAGGAAACGATTTCAAGGGTGCTGCACGCTGAATTGGCAATCGACGATTCGCCGGCGCTGCGGCAGGAAATTAGCCGCGCTAAATCCTTGCTGTATGTTGGCGATAATTGCGGTGAAATTGTGCTGGATAAACTGTTTCTCGAACAAATCAACTTGCCGGAAATGTATTTTGCAGTGCGGGGGGCTCCGGTTATCAACGATGTCACGGTTGAAGATGCACGTATTACGGGCATCGATGATATTGCCGTGATCGTTTCAACGGGTGAGGATACGCCAGGCGCTGTCTGGGGGACTGTTTCGGATGAATTCAGGCGGCTGTTAAGCGGCGTTGATCTTGTGATTTCCAAAGGCCAGGGAAATCTGGAAGGCTTGTCCGATGCTCCCAGAGATATTTACTTCATGTTGACGGTCAAATGCGAACTGGTTGCCAACCTTGTGGGCACAACAGTAGGGGATTTCATCGTCGCCAGACGAAATCCGTTGTCTGTTTAGGGGCGGGGCGTAAAACAGTTTGGCTTGCCGGGTGGTTTTCAGGAAAATACACGGCTAACGAGATGGGGAAAATCCCGTTAGCCGTATCCCAAGAAGGAGCATTTTCTTCGTAGTCCATCTGACGGGAGCGGAGAAAATGCTTTTTTTGTATTTACTCAGCGAGGATCTCTTTGAGTGTTTCGATAACCCGCCGGTTTTCTTCTTCCCGCCCGATAGTAATGCGAATGTTATCGGGTAAGCCAAAGGGTGTGGTCGGGCGCAAAATGATTCCGCGTTTGAGCGCTTCATCGCAAATCAGCCCTGCGTCTTTGGGTAAATCGGTGAGAAAGATGAAGTTGCTTTGGGTGGGGATGTAGTGAATCCCCATGGCGTCGAAACTGTGGTAATAATAGTCTTTCCCTTTTCGGACCATAGCGAGAGTATTTGCGATGAATGCTTCATCGTCCAGCGCTGCTGCTGCGCCCAGATATGCCAGTTTTCCGCTGTTGAACGGCAGTTTGTTCTTGCGGACTTTTTCCATCAGGGAAGAATTCCCGTAGGCATATCCGATGCGCAGGCTGGCAAGCCCGAAAAGTTTCGAGAAAGTGCGGGTTACCAGCACCGGATATCCTTTGTCGATAAAATCGAACATTTGCGGAAAATCACTGTCGTCGACGAATTCCCCGTATGCTTCATCGAAGACGACAGGGATATTCGATGGAAGCGCATCGAGGAAAGCGGCCACTTGCTGCTGCGTTACTGTCGTGCCGGTCGGGTTGTTCGGATTGCAGACAAAGATGATGCTGACATCGTCATCGACTGCCGAAGCGATGGCAGGCAAATCCATCGTGTAATTTTTCAGGGGGATGAGTTCCGGCTGCCCGCCGAACATCGTGGTCAGCATTTCATACATGCTGAATGTCGGTGCGCCAATCAGCGCTTTTTTCCCGGAGGACATAAACGCCTGGGTAATCATCCTCAGTGTATCGCATGAGCCGTTTCCGGTGATGAACTGCTCGGGGGTCATCCGGGAGCCGGTTTTGGTTACCAGTTTGTCGATGAGCAATTCTTCTTCACGCCCGGGGTAGAGGTGCATCCCGCTGATTGCCTTCCGTATGGCTTCCTGTGCTTTGGGGGATGGCCCCAGGGCGTTTTCGTTCGAGCCAAGTTTGATGATTTTTTGCTTCCCGGATACTGCTTTGGCTTCCTCGATGCTTAAACCGCGAACATATTTTTTGCTCATATCACTCCTCATTACCCCAGGTCCATTTCCAGGGGATTTCGATTATCGTAGGGGTTTCTGCGTTTAAAGCCGTTTCAAGTGCAAGAGACAACTGGTCGGGGGTGGTAACCCGTGTACCGT
Organism: uncultured Anaerolineales bacterium; assembly: GCA_964457375.1. Lineage (GTDB taxonomy): Bacteria > Chloroflexota > Anaerolineae > Anaerolineales > UBA11858 > G519. The sequence goes on along the minus strand of CAYWFK010000026.1, from coordinate 6,706 downwards.
TTGCTCCGTAAGCACGTGCAAGGTTCACAAAGTCCGGGTTTGTCAAATCAACCGCCATAAACTGTTCATCGTATTGATCGCGTTGTTGCACTTTTATCATGCCGTAGGTGTTGTTGTTGGGAATGATGATAGGGATGTTCAGTTTGTAACGGACTGCGGTGGCTAGTTCTGTTCCGGTGAAGAGAAATGCTCCGTCTCCGGCAATCGCTACTACGGGGGAACCGGGGCTGCCGATTTTTGCTCCGATGGCTTCGGGCAGCGCAAAACCCAAAGTGCCAAAGCCCCAGGGAAAAAGCATCGTGCGGGGTTGGTAGATTGGAAAACCGGCAAGCATATCTGCCCAAAAGAGGGACATATCGCAGCTGAAAATGGTTTCACGCGGCAGGGCATTCCGCAGGGCATCCCGCCAGGGCTTTGTGCTGCCAACCTTGTCTTCGATAGCCTGACGGAAACTTGCCTGGGCTTTTGCCAGCTCAGGGTGTACGTGACCGCTGCGGTCGATCCCCAGTGTTTCGAGGCGGGTGTTCATCAGATGCAGGGTTGCTTTGGCGTCACCGACCAGAGCGATGCTGACAGGAATATTACGCCGGATTTCATCAGGGTCGATGTCGATGCGAATGGATTTGGGCGGCATTGGGAGATCCCAGCCATGGGTCATCCCCTGATTGAAGCGTGTACCGACAGCCAGTACAAGATCGCTGGCTGCGACAAGCGGCCGCATATCTGCTGAGGCAATCCATGAAACACCGCAGGCAAGGGGGTGGTCTCCGGGGATAGCACTGACGCCCATGCCCGTGGTGATGACCGGGGCGCCTAATCGTTCCGCCAGGGTAACAAGCTCTTTGGTACCGTTGCTGCTGATAACACCACCGCCGGCAATTATCAAGGGCTTTTGGGCGGTGTGAAGTGCATCGATGGCTTGGGCAATCGTGGCTTCGGGAGGTGTCAGCCGGGTGCGGATGTTTGCGGCAAGCGGTTCGTATCCGTTTTGCCACGGAACGGTGGCGCGCTGGATATCGTAGGGGATTTCAATCATCACAGGACGCGGGCGCCCGCTCAGCATGGTTTCCATGGCGTTATGAAAGACTGAGGCAATTTTGTTTTCCGTGGTGATCCTTGCTGCGAATTTGGTCAGCGGAAGCAGCATTTCGAACTGGTGTGTCATTTCGTGGAGAAGGCCTGCGTCCTTGTCGATGAATGCTCTGTCTACCTGAGTGGCAAGGACGAGCACGGGGGATGAATCGGAAAAGGCTTCCCCGATGCCTGTCATTGCGTTGGTAACGCCGGGCCCCGGCAGAAGCAGGATGGCTGCGGGCTTTCCTGTTGCCCGTGCGTACCCGTCTGCCATAAAGGCTGCTCCCTGTTCGTGGCGGACGGTGTATGCCCGTATGCGGGGATGATGGTAAAGTGCGTCGAATATCGGCATACTGTACAGGCCGGGAATGCCGAAGACCGTTTCGATGCCTTCACGTTCCAGACATTTTACGATTGCTTGTGCGCCGGTGATATTATTCAAATTTTGCTCCTTTGATACGATTTAGTTCCGGAATGATGCTTTCCAGTCCCAACATGCTTAGTTTTTCGTTGGAGGGGAACCCTTGCCGGTCCAGCCCGCGTTGACGGTGATATTCAGCAATGCCCTGATAGAAGTCGTTGAGTGGAGAATGCGATTGTGAAATCTGGCGGATGATCCGCCGGGGAAGGATATCCTGTTCCAGGCCGACCCCTTCCCGCAGGTTGAAGGCTCGGCGCAGGTACCAGTTGCGTGCACCGATGCGCAGCAAATCTGCTTCTGTGTAGTCGAAACCGGTTGCAGCGGCAAGCAAGCGTGCTGTGAAAGCCGAGTCCAGTGCTCCGCCGAGAAACTGGCAATAAACCATCGAGCTGTTGATGCTGGAAAGATCCATTTCATCGATGATTTTACTGATCCATTGGGTGTAAGTCATTCCCTTTTTGTCGGGTACCACACCGTCTTCGTTGTGAGTGGCGCCGCGGGGGGCGACAGCGTAGGCTATTTCCAACCCGCGCATGGCACGTGGATGGTGGAAAGGAAGCTCCAGCCCTTTTACCTGGATGGCAAACTCGCTGCCATTGCGGATGATTTCAGCGGCACGTTTGGAACCCATCCCGAGCAGGGCGCCAAGCCCCGGCTTTTTGCTGCTAATCCGCCTGACGAGTTCGAGAACCAGCTGCGGGTCTTGCCATTTCAACGTTAGATCGTCATCGACGATTGCCGGGGGCAGAAGCCCTTTTTCGCTGGCTTCCAGTGCCCAGGCGATTGTCGAACCAGTGCTAATCGTATCCAGCCCCAGCCGGTTACAAAGGTCGGCTGAGCGGATTACACTCAGGGGATCATTCACCTGCGGCTGAGCGCCAAGACCGGCGATGCTTTCGTATTCCGGTCCGGAAAGCACTTCTGGTTGATTGTCATTGCCGGGTATTTCAGCTGTCCATTTGCATGCTGTCGGGCAGGCAAAGCAGGTGTCACGGGTTGTCGAAAAGCGGGTTTGCATCGTTTCGCCGGTGATTTGCACGTCATCTCTGGAAAGCCATACGGGAATATCCACCGCCCAGTTGCGACTGGTGAGATCACCTGTTTCGATAGCAATCGGAGTCGCACAGGAAGTGCCTTTACCGCGGCGGATGACCTGAAGGAACCCGTTTGTGTCGAAGCGGCTGAAAGCCTCTTTTTTGAGGGCATTGAACTGCTGCTTGTCGGCGACGGGAACCGGCTTGTTGCCGCGAACGACAATCGCTTTCAGCCGTTTGCTGCCGGCAACAGCACCCAGCCCGCACCGCGCGGCAATGTTGTTCCCCTTGTGGTGTACCAGTGCTGCGATTGGCACAAGATTTTCGCCTGCCGGGCCGATGGTGATGACCTCGCATTTTGGGTAGCGGGATTGAAGCGCTTCTTCGCAGGCGTAGGTTTCCATCCCCCACAAATCATTTGCCGGTTCGATTGAGATTTTGTCGTTATCGATGACGAGAATCACCGGTTCGTCGGCAATTTCCCGGATGAGAATTGCATCGAAGCCGGCACGTTTGAGCAGCGTGGCAAAATAACCGCCCATCGAGGATTCTCCCCATAAACCGGTGAGGGGGGATTTGCCGGCAATCACCAGCCGGCCGGAACCTGCCCAGGTTGTTCCGCCGAGCACTCCGGCAGCAATCACGAGGCAGTTTTCCCTTCCGAGCGGGTCGATGCCTGCCGGTACGCTGCGGTAAATCATTTGTGCTGCCAACCCGACCCCGCCGATAGTTTCCCGCAACTCACTTTCCGGGAGTGAACCTTTGCGGATACTCCGCTGTTTCAAGTCAATATCCAGATAGTATCCACACCATGCGTATGTCATAAACAAGGCTCCTTAATCATGCTGTGGTCAATCGATGATGAAATCACCGTCTTTGTAGAAAATTTCGCCGTCCGCAGTGGCAACGCTGTCTCCGCGTAAATCGCAAATCATATCCCAATGAATTTCCGATGAGTTCTTCCCGCCGGTTTCTTTGTAGGACATTCCCAGTGCCGTGTGCATGGTCCCGCCGATTTTTTCGTCGAAGACAATCGACCCGCTGAAACGTTTGATGTCATAGTTGGTGCCAAAAGCGAATTCTCCCAACCTTTTTGAGCCTTCATCAAGGCTGAGTACATCCAGCAAAACATGCTCGTTTTTACCGGCTTTGGCTTCGACGACTTTGCCGTCTTTGTAGACCAGCTCGATATCCTCGACCTCGAAGCCGCGCAGATAGGCGGGGAAACTGTAATGTACCCAGCCGTTGACGCTATCTTCAACGGGGCAGGTGAAGATTTCCCCGTCCGGAAGGTTGGCATGCCCGCAGGCATTGATAAATTTGCGGCCATCGATGGAGCACGTCAGATCGACATCTTTTCCCTGAACACGGATGGTTTTTTTGTCTGCCAGGTAGTCGACCCATTTTTGTTGTTTTTCTGCCAGTTTTTTCCAGGCGCTGATCGGATTTTCCAGATGGAGTTTGCAGCCCTCATAGAAAAAGCGTTTGTACTGCAAGAAGGACATTCCGGCACGCATTGCATAGCCGTTCGTCGGATAAAAAGCGCTGCATCTGCGCAGTTCTCCCTTGCCGGTGCGATTGAACATCGCCTGGCGGAGTTTGTTGCCTCGTTTGCCAATTGCTTTCACCTTCTCGGTCGGGTAAGCACTCATCCCACGCGGGTTCTCATCCGCAGCGAGGAAAATAATGACGTCAGCTTGCGCATACATGGTTTCCAGCATCGGATTGACACTGGAAAGCAGTTCGAGGTCATCGGTGGATTCCATTGCCAGGGCGGTTTCATCCCGCAGCGAAATGTAAGGCACGGCGTGCGCACCGGTGCGCAGGGCTTCCTGATAGAGTGCCTGAATCATTGTTTCGGCAACCGGGCTGGTGGCGTAAAGCAGTACTGTATCGCCGGCTTGTACTGCTGCCGAGTAATGAATCATGACTTCTGCCATTTTTATATCTAAATCAATCATGCTTTGTTCCTTTCTTGCATGTTGCTGTGGATTGCATCGTTCGCCAGCAGCATATCTTTGGCCATTGTAATGAATTCCGAAAGGCCGGGTTGTTGAGCTGCAAGCTTTGCAAGCCATGTTTCGATGGCTTGTGCTTCTGTGCCCGGTGAAACCGGCAGCACGGTAAGCAGGATTCTTGCCTGGTGGGAACGCGGTAATTTGGCGAGCGGTTGCCAATGGGCTTTACACCACTGCCAAAGCCATGCTTTCGCTGCGGGATTGCTGGCAGCGGAACCAATCATCACGACCTGTTCGCTTTTCGGGATGCGTTCCAGGTTCAGTTTCAGCGAGTATAACAGGTCTGCACGCACGGTTTGTTTTCCCAGCGCTTCGAGTAGTTGATCTCTTTCGCCCGAAAAAGAATCGGGGGCGTTCAGTTTCTTCCAAAGAAAATCCGAATCCGGTGAAACCACCATCCCGACTTTCAGCACACCGGGGGCGAGCGCGGGATGGATCGTTTCTCCTTTGAGCCAGCGCTGCCATTCGTCGAAAGCATAGCGGATAATGCTTTCTTCCTTGAACAGGTAGCCGCCCCACAGGAAAGCCTCCCAAAATGGGCGTTTGTACGTACCGCCTGCTGGCGGCAGATTGCCTTGAAATTTCGCCATTGTGGATACCAGGATGCTTTTCCCGGCGGCAAGCAGCCGTTTGTTTTGTGGAGCCAGCAGGCGCATGTTGTTCAGATTTCGAATAATATCGGTCAGGGGAATCGGGTGGGTTTCGCTGGCGGCTGTGTGTTCAACGAATCCAAGGAACGTGCTCAGGGTGACAGCCCCTTGTACAAAGGATGCGTAAAGATCGTTGTACAGGACGAAGCGCTCGAGCGGTGAAATTTCCCCAGCGTGAATTACGGCTTTCAATGCTTCCAGAAAATCAGGTGAGTAGGCAACACGGTAATAGCCGTTGCGCCGACTGTTGATCAAAACCCCAGTGCATTCTGGCGGAAGATGGAGATGTTTTTCGCGGGATGAAAGCCAGTGTGTTTGGGTTTGGACTGATTTTCCTTGCCGGAAGAAAGTGATTTCAAGTGGAATAGGCCATATTTTTTCGCTACGGGTTTCGGAATCAGGGATGGAGAAACGTTTTTGAGTAAGCACCAGATTACCGTTACGCTTTTTTGCCGAGACAAGCGGGTATCCGGGTGAGGCAAACCACCTTTGTGAAAACAAGCCGAAATCGAAATCGGTGTACTTTTGAAAAGCATTCCACAAATCGCCGGAGCCGGCATTTTGAAATTGATGCGTTTTCAGGTAGGTTTCAAGGGCATGCTCGAAAGATGCATCTGGAAGAATGTGCGCGAGCATCGAAAGGAGTGCAGCACCTTTTTGATAGATGATCGGCATACTCGACGGGGTGGGGGCGGGATCTTTTCCCCGCATTTCTTCACGCGTGCGCTCCACGGGAATGGTATGTTCCAGGCTGTCACGCCAGAGGGCATTGCTGATATCCTTGCTGACGAAAGATTCCCAAACTTCCCATTCCGGGTGCAGGCTGGCAAGAGAGGCGGCGGCGAAATATGTGGCAAATGCTTCGTGAAGCCAGAGATCATGCCAATCGCTCAGGGTTACCAGATTGCCAAACCACATGTGAGCGATTTCATGAGCAATAATCATGGCTGTTCTCAGCCGGTTTGCTTCGTCGGTTTCAGGATGGACGAGCAAAGCCTCTTCGGCAAAACGGATTGCCCCGAAGTTTTCCATTGCACCCAGAGTATTGGGGATTGCAAATAAATCGCATTTTTCCAGCGGATAAGGGACTTTCAGCTTGTGTTGGTAATAGTCAAAGATTTCCCTGGCGATACGAATGGCGAATTCCCCGAATTGCTTTTTCCCTTTGACAGTGATAACCCGCAGCAACGGCGATTGATTACTATCAGCCAGTTCTTCGAATTCCCCGATTGCCAAAAAGACAAGATACGTTGCCATTTTTGGGGTCGGTTTGAAAAGGATGCGTTGTTTTTTGGTGTTTTTGATTGCCTCGATGTGTTCCGGCAAGGTGTTCGAATATACCTGTAACCGGGTGTCTGCCAGCACTTCGAGTTCGAAGATTGCTTTTTGGGAGGGGTGGTCGATGCAGGGAAAGACACGCCGGGCATCATTTGCCTGGAATTGTGTTGTGGCTACCCGTTTTGTCACACCGTTTACGTTGTACTCGCTGAGATACAAGCCTGCATAATC